>JBHHXS010000069.1:0-13628 GCA_046757145.1 Phycisphaerae bacterium
GACGGCTGACCGGGTGTGCCGCTGGCCCGGTCTGAAGATAACGTAGCGAGGGCGTCCTTGAACCTGTGAGTGTACGATTTCGTTTCAGGATAGCGATTTCGTACGCAGGACAAGGAGGCCCTCATGAAACTCAGGCATTATATCGCGATGGATGTGCATTGTAGTCACACGACGTTGGAGGCTCAAACGCGAGGCGGTCGCGTGATCCGCCGACTCGACTTGCCCACTGAGCCCGGACCATTGATCAATGCGGTGAAGGAGATTCCCGGTCCCCGGGGTGTGGTGATCGAGGAGAGCACCATGGCCGACTGGGGCTATCGCCTGTTGCGGCCCTTTGCCAATGAAGTGATCGTGTGTGACCCCAGACGCAACAGGCTGGTGAGCGATGGCGACAAGGATGACTCGGTGGATCCCGGCAAACTGGCGGAACTCTATCGCCTCAACGCGCTACGGTCCGTGCACCATCCGCAGCGCCGCTCGATGATGGATCAACGACGTTGGGTTTGGCTCTATCTCGACCAAGTCGAGTTGGCGGTGGCCAGCAAGAACAAGATCAAGGCGGCGTACCGTTTTCATGGAGTGCGCTACGGGCAGGAGGATGTCTACGACAAGGAGGCGCGGAGGCTGTGGCTGGAGCGTTTGCCAAGCCGAGGAGCTCGCCAGCAGATGGAGCTGCGGTACCGTAATCTTGACCAGGTTGAGGCCGAACGCTACCGGCTGGGAGCGCGGTTAGAACGCATCGCTGCTCGTCATCCGGTGGTCAAGACTTTTCTGGAGATTCCAGGTTATGGCCCTGTCTACGGCATGACCTTCTGGGTGATTGTGGACAGCCCCTGGCGTTTCAAGACGGTGCGCAAGCTGTGGACCTACGCCGGACTGGGACTTCAACGCAACAAGTCCGGAATGCCGAAAGCGGGGAAACCGCATAGCAACGGCCCGCTGCACTTGAACGCTCAATGCAATCGTCGACTGAAGAACGTTGCGAAGGGTGTGGCCATGTCGGCATTAGCACGGGGCGACAATGCGTTCGCCCGTGTTTACGAACGATTGGTTGCTCAGGGAATCTCACCGAGTAATGCCAGACTGACGGTAGTGCGCAAAGCTCTGGCAGTTCCCTGGGCCATGCGGAAACGAGGTGAGCGTTATCGATCGGACCTGATCTAGGAACAAGAGAAGACCATGGAGTTGCGGCGTATCCAAGCGAATCAAGGCGTCGGGAGAAGTCTCAACCGTCCGCATGGACCGACGAGTCCCTTGGTCTGAATAGACCTCCCACGCGCTACGCCAAGGTATCCTCATAGGCCAACGCCGGTCCGAAAGGGATCGGATGAGAGCCTCGAATAGATGCGTCGGCGGCACTCTTTGGGCGGCACGGTGAGCTTTGCGCGGTGATGATGTGCTGTGGGGACAATGCTACAGCAACCGGCACGGCCTTTTCCCAGGTCGCCCGAAGCGGAAGTGTACGCCCCAATGATGGATAAGATCGCCACAAATAACCCATGCGCCGAGATTCTCCGGTGGTTTCTGGTCGGGTACGTTGAGTCGATTGCCGAACGAGGACGCCCGTGGAAAAACCCCGAAAAAAACGGGGACCGCCCGAGGTATGGGGTTGACTTTCCACGCTACATAGATGCGGACGGGCTTCCCGAGGCCCGAGCTCGACGCCTTGGCGAGCCCGCCCGGCGTTGCATCGGCGCCGCGTCAGCTCCGTCGCCGGGCGGTTCTGCGTGACGGCGCCTCGTTCGGGACAATCGCTCTAGCGGGCGGTGTGTTTGCCACCGGTGTATCGCCGTCGCGGTCGCGCGAAAAAACCGTAGCACGCCAAAACGGATTTTCTGCGGTGGTTTAGGGGTCGTCATCGGGCTGCGCGGGCGCTTTTGACTCGGCCGAATACAGGCCGCAGGCATAGCAACCGGGTGTCGGCGGACTCGGTGACAGGGGTGCACGACCCCGGCCGACCGTACTGGCGGGATGGGGGATGCAATCCCCGCGCCCCACCACGGATGCTGGCGTGTAAAGCGAGTCTTGAACGCGTGCGGCTCATCAGATTATGTCAGAGAACGCTCATGTGGCGAAGAAGGTCACTGGTTCGGTGGGCCCGTGCACAATAAACCTTTATGTAACATGGTCGGGCGGTCCTGTCCAGTCGAACACGGTGCGCCGGATGCGCTTGTCAGCGGCTTAACCGGATGGAAGAGTGACCAGCGGTGATCTGGGCGCATAGCAGCGCCGGACCTGGACGCTCAGGCGAGAGCTGAACTGGAACGGCGGTGATCGCCCATTTCAAGTTCTCCCGTCGTCGCGATGGGTGGCCTAGTTGTCAAAGACTCACTCCCAGTGCTCATGCTGAGGCAACTCTCTCCCCTTCTCGTTTGTGTCCCTTGGGGAGCCGTGTTTACCACGTTTCAGCGCAGTGTGCAGCCCGCTTGGCTCATCATGGCATGCCTTGGTTGTTTCAGCCTTTGCCAGAAGTGAGTGCATGCGGGTGCGGTTTGCCAGACGGGCTAGTGCAACGACGAGGGTCGGCGTATGGGCGTTGCTGCCATAGCGTTGTACAGGCACGGACGATACGTGGCCTAACATGTGCCCACGTCACCGGCGGGGGGAGTACCTGATGAGTACCCGACACGGAACCAGCTCGGGGACGGCCGGAGTCGGCATCGTCCATCGTGCGAGGTGACCGTCCAATGGGCTTGTTCGGGGCGATTTAGCCGCGCTGCCTGAGAAGCTTTCCGCTTGGGGCCAATACGGTTTTCTGAGCGCCGTTTGTGGAGGCGCCGCGAACTGTGCTCCGGCAAAGGAGTTGGTGACGAGTGCCGGCTGCGTGAGCCCGATGTCATGCAACACGGTCCACGGTACCATCATCCGGCGTACGCACCGTGCATCATGTGGTGTCGTTGGAATTCGCGCCGCTTTGGCCGCTGGACGTCGGCGGCGCATCGCTGACGTGACGACACAGCGCTTGAGCGAGGTCGAGCACGAGGCGGCGATGCGTAAACGACAAGCGAGGCCAGATCGAAGCGAGCCTCAACAGGTCGGGATGTGTCAGCATAGGCCACGCGTTTGGTGTATATTTTGTGCTGGCCGGATCCGGCGAATCCGTAAGTCCTTGCGAATGCGGCACTTGCGCGGTGGCCTCGCGATCATTGCCAACGTGAATGTCGTGGGTTCAAGTCCCATCACCCGCTGTGTTGAGGTGCCCTCCGGTTCTGCATGCGCGATATCTATTACTGCTCTTAACTGGTTTCTGATATCGCGCTTAATAGGCCCCGCAGCTCCGGGATCTGGGCTTGGATGCCAGGTTTTCGTTTTATCGGGTCTCGGGCGCAGCCGTAGTGGGACTCCCCGTACCCAACGAAACTGCTAATCAACGCGTGGACCCGTGACGGGCCGGTGCGAGACCGACGGGCTGCTTTCGCCTATCTCTCCGGAACTTGATAGAAACGCGTCTTCGCCGGGATGACTGTAGAGATACCGCGGCTTGTACTGCTCGTTGGCGCCGCCCCTTCGTGACCTGCGGATGGCGTCAACCCGCGCAAGCGTGCCTCGCGACAGGCAGTTCACCTGGATCGGACCGAGCCGACCCGATGAGCGCTTGGAGCGGTATTCAAGGTTGATCTTGGCAAGCTCCAAGTCGAGTTGCTCGGCCAGACGCCGGGAGGTAGCCAGCTTGCCGTTGACATGCAGGCGGTAAAACGGTTGTTCGGACCACTGGGGGGCGAGTGCGAAGAGTGTCAAGGCGCAGCCCAAGCGCTGCGAGGCGCGTCTGAAGGCCTCGACAACCTGCCACTCCGTGAGTTTCTCGCCGGTGATTGAGCTTACCCGAGCTCCGCGGTGCAGGAACTCGACGATCGGGGCTTCACCGAGATATCCCCGTACACGAACATGGTCTCCTATGTCATAGCGATAGAACCCCGCGGTCGTCGTCATGATAACGCGGTATTCATTCCCGGGAGTCAGCTCATGGCAGAGATGTATGCTCGACGGATCAGACCCCGCATCGCTTGCGTCAACGAACTCGAAGAAACTCGCGCCTACGTCGAGCACCCCGGCCGCGGTGCCGTCCTCCAGTGGGATCGAGACGCGCCCTTCCGTAGCAAGTAGCCCTATGTCTCGTACCGGTGTCTTTCCAAAATAGTGTGGGAAACGCCCGAGATGGAGTCCGATCGTACCTCCGGTCCAGTTAGCCAACAGCGCAAGACGCCAGTAATGCTTGGGGAGCAGCTCGCCGTGTTGGGAAGCGAGAAGCTCTAGTCGCTTCGCAGTCTCGCAATCCGGCTGAAGGTGTTCGACCAGGCCCCGCTGGAGGGTATCCGGGACGTGCCCGGGGGCGGTGAGAGTGCCATCGTGAACGTCACGGATCAGCCTGTCTGCGTTACCTGCCACGGCCGTTGCCAGTTTGATCTGGGTGGCCGGGCTGGCGGTGATCATCCAGGTGACGTTCTGCTGCACAGCCAACCTCATAACGGTGTAGTAGCGTGCTTCGGGGTTGCTTATGCGCGAGGTCTGCGTTGGATTCGCATAGTACTTTCGTACCAGACGCTTTTGGCTGGCGGCCAGAAGCCCTGAGATTGAACCGCACGGTATGCCGTGGTCCGTCCGATGCTCATCCATCGGCGAGGCTACTTGTAGAATGGTCCCCGACAGTGCGTCGGGATGGTCTAACAGCGCTTTCAACCCGAACACGTTCCACCCTCGTCGATATCCTGCCAGAAACATCGGGGTGACCGGCACGTACTTGGGCTTGTCCGTGCTACCACTGGTCATTGCGAACATGAGTACGCGCTGTCCGGGGCCAAACAGCGCGCTTGTATCCCCTGCCATGACGCGTTCGACGCAGGGCCGCAAATCCTCGTAGGTCTGCACCGGTACGGCCATTGTAAAGTCACGGTAGCCTCGGATTCGCGAGAACCCGTGTTCACGCCCATAGTCGCTGTCTGCATTGCGCGCAAGGATCGCCCGCAGCGCACGCTCCTGCGCGCGGGCGGCGCAACGCGCCTCCGATAGAAACCGGCGGGATTGCTGGTGAGCGTGTGCTCTGGATATGATGGATAAGACCGGGTCTAACCATGAACGCCTCGACACCATAGACCGCCCTCGTCGCCCTCGCCAAGGCCCGGAACTCCGCTTGGAGCGATCAACGGCCGAACAGCCCGGTCCAGCTAGACGACCGTGCGTGACTACGCGCCGTCTTTCCGAGTCACAACTGCAAGTCGGGGCTCGCGCGCCGGTTGCTTGCGCTCCCGGCTCGGAAAGACGGCGCCGGTTCGCGCACAGTAATAAAGTCTACAGGCGTGGCGGTCACTCGCAAACCGGCAGATCGATTCCTTTGTG
Organism: Phycisphaerae bacterium; assembly: GCA_046757145.1. Taxonomy (GTDB): domain Bacteria; phylum Planctomycetota; class Phycisphaerae; order UBA1845; family UBA1845. The sequence continues at coordinate 5,335 of JBHHXS010000069.1, forward strand.
TGTCGGCGGAGGCGCTGCGGAGTCGCCCTGCAATGCGCCTCCCTAATGACAGTACGGTTTGTTACAATGCCGCCATGTCGCTAGCGACTTCTGGTGATGTTGTATGCCCGGGTGGCCCACTACCGTCGCGGACGACAACAAGCGCCTCCTCGGGCGGGCATACTGCGTCGAACCGCCTGTCAATTGTGGCGCCACGGAGGCCGGTCCCGATGTGGGCCATAGTTGGACCGGAGAGACGGAGCCGGCCCCGCGTTCTCGATCTGCTGGTAGCTTCCACGCTGCTGATGATGCAGACGTCGCTGTCGGGCGCTTATTCGGCTCCGATGGCGGGCGCCGACGGCACCACAGACGCGTGGGGTGCGCAGGGCGCCCCGCCGACCCCGAATCTGCAGTCCGAGCGCGCCGCCGTGTCGGCTGTGATCATGGGTGAGCCGCACGCTGACCCGAAGGTGGTCATTATCGAAGGGCAAGTGACCAACCACATAGGTGGGGGCGAGCGGCACGTGAGCGTATCGGTCCACGCGGTCGGGCAAGACGGAGACAAAGGGGAGCTCATCTCCACGGCTGTTACTGACCAAATCGGCGATTTCAAGGTAACGTCGACCTCCTATATTGAGGGCGATGTGATAGTAATACTCTCCAAGCCTGACTACGCCGACACCGTACGGCGTCTCCATTTGAGCCGCGACAAGTCCCCGCCGTTTATCGCTGTGCAACTCGAAGGAGAGCTTGTGCTTTCCGGCGGAGTAAGCGATGCATTGACCGGCCTGCCCGTGCCCGCGGCGTCGGTCAAGCTCAGCTCTTTCTTCAGGGAGTGGTTGGCCACTACCGACGACAAAGGCCGTTTCACCATCACCGGTGTGACGCCGGGCGCGGGCGAACTTGTCGTCGAGGCCGGCGGCTACGGCAGGGAGATCGTCGACATCCCCGACATCGGGGACATGGGCGAGAGCGCGGTCACGTTGAAACCTGAGCGTATAGTCCACATCAGGGTTGTTGATGAGAACGGGAACCCAGTCGCGGGAGCAACCGTTGAGGTCCACGACGGCCCTCGTGATGACTTCCGTACTCTGGTTACCGTAAGTGACGGCGCGGTCACTTTGCGCGGTGTTCACTTCGATGCGACAACGCTGGCACTGAGGCTTACACATCGCGACCATGTATCGCCCGGAACCTTCTCCGAGAGCATCGCGCTGCCGGCCGACATCCTTGACTCCACACACACCGTAGCTATGCGACGCGCCGGGCACATTGTTGGTCTCGTAACCGGCGCCGCGTCGGGGAAGGCGCTCAACGGGGCGCGCGTAATGGCAGACGGTGGATACTCAGGTCGTTCGCCTCGCGATTGGACGGACTACCTGGGCAGGTACGCGCTCACCGGTGTCATCCCCGGAACGACCATCGTGACCGTGCATCTTTCAGGATTCGCCCCGGATTTGAAGACCGCCGAAGTCACAGCCGGGGGTGAAGCGAAGCTCGACTTTGAGCTAGTCGCCGCCGCTGCCGTCACGGGCGTCGTCAGGAAGGCGACCGGCGAACCGGTCAGCGGTGCGTACGTTGAGGCGACCCGGTGGCGTGGGGCCCACACGCTGGGTCTGCGAGCAGTCACCGCAGAGGACGGGAGGTTCGTCATTGACGGCGCCCCCCGAGATGAGTTCGAGATTACCGTATACGGACCAGACGGCGCTACGGCGCGCCGCACCATTGTTGCACGCACGGGCGAAGTGATTGATATCATCCTGCAGCGCTCGCCGTCGCCGTCGGAAGTGACGCAGGCTTCACCGGTGAAGGCGGGGGATCAGGCTCCGGCTATCACCGTCACCACTGACAAAGGGCGGCGCATCGAGCTCGCCAATCCTGAGGGCAAGACGGTGTTGCTCGACTTCTGGGCAACGTGGTGCGGGCCATGTGTAGATGAGCTGCCAGTCCTTTCCAAAGTGTATGCTCAGGGGAAAGAGCACGACGATTTCCTCCTTATCGGCGTCAGCCTTGACGGGGACGAGCGGCAGGTACGCCGCTTCCTGGACAAGCACGAGATTGACTGGCATCAGGTTTACGGCTCCGAAAGCGGCGCGCTCGAGGCGGCCGGCCGGTTCGGTGTAGTGGGCCTCCCAGCCGTCTTTCTGATAGGAGCCGACGGCAAGGTCATATCGACCGGGCTTCGCGGACACGAGATCTACGACGCGGTGACACGAGTATGGCAAGAGCAGGTCCGGAAGTGATGTCCCCGGACGCTCAGCGTGAGCGACCTGCAGCCCGTCGGCCCACGGGCACGCTGCAGCCGTCCAGCGAACGGGCCTTGCGAGCCCTTCGGGCACTCGATACCGGGCGCTACCGAGATGCCGCGGCGCACATTGACGCAGGCACCGATGTGAGCCCTCTCGAGGCGGCGTGGAGGCTATTCCTACGGGGGGCGTTAGCCGTGGAGCAGGGGCACCTCGCCGCCGCAGTACCGCTCTTAGAAGCGGCCGCCGACGACGCACACGCTGCGGCAGCCGATTGCACAAGCAACAGCGACTCCGGTGCTATGAGGCTTGTGGCGCTTGCTTTGGAGAAGGCGGGGTGGGTGTATCGCCATCAGGAGCGCCCGAACGAGGCCTACAAGGCTCACATGCGTGCCTACGACGTACGCAGTCGGCATGGGTCTTTTGAAGAGCAATGGGAGAGCGCCAGGAGCCTGGGGTTGGCAGCGGATCTGCGCGGGGATTCTGTAGATGCACAGCACTGGTACCGCAGCGCTGCTGCGATCGGCGCGTCGGCCGCCGACGCCCCCGAGCTCAGGCAGGCTGTCGCCTGGACCAATCTCTCCGCGTCACTTACGACGGGCGGTCTGCATGGCCAAGCGATTGAGGCCGCCCGCACCGCACAGCAATGGTGGCATAGGCATGACATCGGGGGCTTTGCTGCGGCACGCGCGGAGTTGAACCTGGGTTACGCGCTGCTGCGGCAGGGTGAATCGGCGCATGGCAGCAATCCCCACGGGGCGCGCGAGGCGCTGGACGAAGCAATCGAGAGACTGACGTCGTCCCGTGAGGCCTTGCTGGCATTCGGACCGGAAGGCATTGCCGATGCGCGCTGGTCCGCCGAACAGCTGGACTTCGCCAGGCGCTTACGAGACACGCTGGAGGTCTGATGTTTCCGAACCGGCTCTGCACGGAGCTGCGTCGGCGCCGCGCAGGAGGCGAAGAAGATCGGCCAGACGATGGCTGTAAAGGTGATGCGATAGCGTTCTTCGCTGGCCGGCAAGGGCGATTTCGACTCTCTCCTGTGGGTGCCCCAGGTAGTATTCAATCTGTTCCAGCAACTCTTCTTCATTGCGGAAGACGGCACATTCCTTACCGATCTCAAAGTTCTCCGCCAGTTCGGGCTGATCGTAACACAGCATGAATCCGCCTGCGGCGGTGATCTCAAAGTGCCGCATGTTCAAACCGGTTTCCGCGTTCCCATTGACCAAGTTCAGGTTGACTGCAGTCTTCCGGAAGTGGTTGAAGTACTCCTCCGTTGTGGAGAAGGGCGGCCTGGCGGACAGGCCGTAAGCTTGATCCCAGTTCTTACCTATCAGTTGGAACTCGTCGCCCATCTTGCGCTTGAGGAAGATGACGAAACGGTCGCGGTTGCGAAGACACATCAGCGCGTTGTAGAAGACCTTGGAGTTGTAGTAGTCGGTGGTCTTCCTTGTCTGTGTGGCAAGATCGTCATCGGGCGCGATGGGTTCAGCCCATTCGTAAAGGCCATGGTATGTTCCGTAGTATGTCATGCCCGGCATGTCCGCGCGAACGGAGTGTGCTAATGCCCCTCGCATCTGCGTGTCGGTTGCCGTCGTGGTGTTGGGCCTGAAATACGCTGTGTTCTGCCCGCCTACAAAGGACGCCGCCGTGCTGCACCGGTCGGGATCCAGGGGCTCGGTGTTATACTCCCGATCGGGGGCTGCCATGGGAAGATGGATCACGTTCGGGATGCCGAACTGCCGGAGTTCCTCAGCCTGAGCCCGGTCCCAGACGGCCTTCACCCACGTGCGACTGTGCAGGCAGTGCCACACGGGGGTCCATGCCAGCCCTTGGAACACCACCGCCAGCGGGTCGATTAGATGCGAGCACAGCGTGAGCCCCGTTGCTTCGTGCACGGGAGTGCAAGCGTCCCGTTTGGCTGGATCGTCTACGAACGCCAGACCGGTCGCGCCGTTATCCAGGATTAGATTCACCGGCTGCTCAGCCAGAATCTCGGACATCCTTTGACCGTTGGCGACTCGAGCGACGAAATCCGCGGTGTATGCGTTGCCGTCGGCATGCTCTGCCAGGGGCAGGTCTACGACCTCGTGTTGAAGCGTCTCGCCCGCAGCCTTCCACCAATTACCGCCTGGAATCCCTATTCTCATGCGAAGTCCCCTGGCAAACCGGCGCGAGCGCGGGCCAGGCGTCCGGTCGATGTACGGTCATGTCCGACCACGGACACGGTCTAGACGATTATCGGCCGGGCGCGTGGCCTTGTTGAGCCGGCAAGTGCCCGATCTGAGGGGATTACCGGGCGTACCATGTCGAGGTACACTTTCGGGACTTGGGTGCGTCCGGCGTAAGCAGCTCGCAGGCGCCCCGCCCCTGCCGCGGGTGCGGCCTGCTCTAGTACCTGTACCTGCGGCTCTTATGGATTGACATCCCCTGTACAGGAGGCCGCCGCGGTGCCCTATTCAGACCTGCAGGAATTCATAAGCGATCTCGATGCCCGAGGTCAACTTAGGCGTATTCTCGTCAGCGTGGACCCCACACTGGAGATCAGCGCCATCGCCGACCGCGTCAGCAAGTTGCCGGCGGCAGGAAGTGCGCCACCGCCGGCTACCGATCCGGTGCACGGGAGACAGGGCGGACATGCTCTGCTGTTCACCAACGTAAAGGGCTCGAGCATTCCCGTTGCTATCAACGTGTTCGGCAGCTATGAGCGGATGCGGTTGGCTTTGGGCGTATCGGACTTCGAGCAGCTAGCCTATCGTGTGGAGGAATTGTTGAAGCCGGAGCTCCCGACAACATTTCTGGGCAAGATGAAGAAACTCCCGCAGTTGGCGCAACTAGTGGGATTCGCCCCCAAGGTTGTCAAGCGGGGTATGTGTCAGGAAGCGGTGCATACGGACGATGCCGATCTTCTGTCGCTCCCGATCATCCAGTGTTGGCCGCATGACGGCGAGCCGGGTTTCTGTCTCAAACCAGCCGAGGAAACAGCCGGGACGGGTCGTTACATAACGTTCGCCGGAGTCTATACGAAGGACCCTGCAACCGGGCAGCGCAACGTCGGGATGTATCGAGTGCAGGTTTTTTCGGAGAAGCTGGCGGTGGTGCACTGGCATATGCACCACGACGGCGCCCGCCACTACCGAGAGAGCAAGCGCCGCGGATTGTCCATGCCCATCGCCATAGTCCTAGGGGGCGAGCCGGTGCTTCCCTATGCAGCTACGTGTCCTCTGCCGCCCAATGTGAGTGAGCTGCTGCTGGCGGGTTTCCTGAATGGACGCTGTATCGAACTCGTACCTTGCTGCACCGTTCCCATAGAGGTGCCCGCCAACGCCGAAATAGTCATCGAGGGTTGGGTGGAAGCCGATCGCATGCTTACGGAGGGGCCTTTCGGCGACCACACCGGTTTTTATTCGGCCGCTGACGAGTACCCGGCACTGCGTGTCACAGCCATCACTCACCGGGAGAACCCGATATATCCCACCACCATAGTCGGTAAGCCGCCGCAGGAGGACTACTACCTTGGCAAAGTCACCGAGCGATTGTTCCTGCCCCTCCTGAAGACGCTCATCCCGGACGTCGTCGACTACTCGTTACCCATGTTCGGAGCGTTCCATAACTGCGTCTTCGTCAAGATCCGCAAGGAATACCCGATGCAAGCCCGAAAGGTGATTCACAGCATCCTTGGGGCCGGACAGATGATGTTCTCGAAGATGATTGTCGTGGTTGATGAACACGTCGACGTCCATGACGAACAGGATGTGCTGTTTCACATGGGTGCCAACGTTGATTGGCGACGCGATACGATGATTGTCGACGGCCCATGTGACATCCTGGACCACTCCACACCCTACTACGGTACGGGAGCCAAGATCGGGATTGACGCGACGCGGAAAATCCCCGGAGAGGGCGCCATCCGCGATTGGCCCGAAGCGCTCCGGATGAACGACGAGACAAACCGGCTCGTCGACCGTCGATGGAAGGAATACGGGTTCTGATCCGCCTATCCCCCTTTGCTACGGGGGAAAACATTGGGTCGTGCGAGACACCTGAGCCGAACGCGCCGCAACGAACATGAGAACCGCTCTCGAAGCCGCACGCCGAGCTGCGGGCTCAGTGCGCGCGATGGTGCGGATCGCCATGGCCGTGCCAGGCCCTCGCGTGGTCGAGCAGGCGGACCCTTGGACGCATTGCGCAAAGGGGAGCAGCCTGCAGCAGCGCCCCGAGAGGGTATTCTTGAGATTGTGGTGACCACCCGATCCAGACGGCCCCACGGGAGCATAGTATCGGGCTCTCGTTTTGATGCTCGGGTATCGGACCGGCACGGCCGGGTGTCGGCCTGGCGTTGCACGATGCACGATGCACGATGCGCAGCTGCAAGTTACGCTCGATATGAGCGAAGCCTACGTGCCGGCCGTGTCACGCCGGATACCGAACAGGTTGGTCTGGGCCGGCCGAATGGACACGCGACATGCGTAGCCATGCGCTTGCGTCTCGACCGCCCTTGGGATACACTCCCAACCCGGTGGCTTGCTTGCGGTCCCCGCACGAGGTTTCGGCGTGCTCGGCGTTTCTGTGGATCATGCAGCGGCGTTCGTCGGTAGGAGGCAGGTAATGGCAGACGGCCCGGAAATCCCCGATCTCGAAGTTGACATCCCCGTGCCCGGCGGCCTGCATGTGACAGCGGACAAGCCGTATCACATACTTGTTATCAGTGATTTCGCGGGCTCCGAGGCTGGCACGATCTCCGGTGAGCTGCAATCGAGCATCGTCGCGGTAAGCGCTGAGAACTTCGATAGCGTCATGGCTGCGGCGTCTCCGCACGTCAGCTACACCACCAGCGATCCACTGGCCTCAGGCGACGCAATGGTCGAGGTAGATCTGCGCTTCGACTCTCTGCGCGCATTCGACCCTGGCAACCTGATTGGGCAGATCCCCGCGGCCCGAGCGTTGAAGTCGGTGCGTGACGGAATCGTCGAGCGCATGGACGGGAAGACATCGGCGGCGCAACTGAATGCTCAGCTAACTGAGGCTGTTTCGTCTGACCCGGGCCTGGCGTGGCTTGCAGAGGCGGCAAAATGGTCGCCCGCTAAGCCCGTTGCGGATCCGGGTGTTGTCGATAGTCTGCTTGGCCAGATCGATCTTGATGACAGCGATGATGTCGATACTTCGCCGCCCGTACGCTCCCCGATAGGCGATGCAGTCGCTGCCGCGGCGCGTGACGGGTCGACGCTGCCGTCGGAGGAGGTTGCCGCTTTGCGCCGGGCACTTCGAGAAATCGACCGGCGCTTGTCCCTGTGGCTGACAGCGGTGCTTCATGATCCGAAGGTGCAGGGTGTTGAATCGGCGTGGCGGTCGCTCGCTTTTCTCGTCAAGAACGTGGATTTTCGCAAGGGGCTGCGCCTCTCCCTGCTCCATGCTCCTGGTGGGTCCATTGTTGACCGCCTGGTCTCTCATGTGATCGATCCAGTCTTCGATGAGGGGGCCGAGGCCCCCAACCTCATCGTCGTTGATGCGAGCTTCAGCAACTCAACCGCCGATCTGGAAAGCCTCGACGAGCTCGCCCAACACGCGGCGAGCCTGCCCGCTGTCGTACTTGCCGGTGTTTCGCCTGGCTTCTTCGGAGTCAAGCATGCGTGGCAGATGGGCACCCTACCGACGATCCCAAACCTGTTTGATCAGTATCAGTTCGCCAAGTGGCGAAGCCTGCGTGCCAACCCCTATGCCCGGTCTCTGGGCGTGGTGTTCGGACGCGGGCTTCTACGTGCGTGCTGGGCCAAAGCAGGCGGAGATGACCGGCAGTTTGCCTACGAGGAACGGTGCATCTCCGACAGGGATTTTGTCTGGGCGTGTGGGGCGATACCAGCCGCTGTAACCGTTGCTCGCAGCGCGGCAACCCTGGGGTGGCCCACGATGATGTCCGGCTACTTGCATGGCCGCATCGAGGGCTTCGCGACAGCCCACGGCGGTAAGAACGGCGATAAGAAGTTCGGCCCGACCGATACGATTCTCCCCGAGACGAAGATCGAGGAACTGGGCAGCATTGGTGTAAACGCGGCTGTCGGGCTCCAGGGC
>JBHHXS010000070.1:0-13609 GCA_046757145.1 Phycisphaerae bacterium
GCTATCCCAGGACGACCGATGGGCCCGCTACTGGAACACGCGACCGGCCTATTCAAACGCCGCCTAAACTGTCACGGACCCGGGCACGTGGGGGGAACAGGTCCGGGCTTGCGGCCTGTGGGGCAAGCCACTAGAATCGACGACCTCCCGGAGTTAAAAAGGCGCAGGCGACCGCCGGGAGCGCTGGTCATACCATACCGGCGTGCGCGTTTATGTTGCTTTCGTGATAAATGGTGCGGAATCTAAAGTGCGTGGACTTCAGCAGTCACACTGAAGCTCACGGTCTACGAGGAGGAAGTTCCGTTGCCGATACTTAGGCATTCAAAGGGCACCACTGCGTCGCTGGCGGTGGTAGCTGCCACGATGCTCTTCGCCGCGGAAACGGCCGCAGCAGGCGATGAGACCCAGACACTGGCGCGGGCGGTTGAGCTGTTTGAGGACGGCGAGTATCTCACCGCCCAGGAGATGCTGACCGGCCTGGATCGTTCCAAGCTAACCACAGCGGAACAGGCCCGGCGGGACGAATACGTCAACCGGTGCCAGATAGCCATTACAATGGACGAGAAGGCACTCCGCGACCTCGAGGACGCGGAGACGGCCCTGGCCGAACGCGAATTCACTCGAGCCGAGAACCTGCTCCACAAGGTCCTGAAGAACGAGTACGCGTCGGCAACGCTGCGGAAGGCGGCGGAGGCCCATCTGCGCGACCTCAAAGAGCGTGCGGGCGCCTCCCGTGCCCCTGCCGGGGGGGATGCGCCCGCGCGCGCTGAGGTCATCCGCGCCGTCACGACTGAAAAGCCTTCCACGCAAGCTGAAGAGGGCGCACAGCACACCCCGGTGTCGCCACATGACGTGGCTGATGCCGCTGCTCTCAACGATCAACGTGCCCGCGCGCTCACCGCTCAGGCGGATGAGATGACAAAAGCGGGGAAGTACGCAGCGGCAGAGGCGCTGTATAGGCAAGCACTGGGCGCCGTACCGGGTTACCCGGAGGCAGTCGAGGGGCTGCAGCGTGTTCAAGGCCATTACGCCAACATGTCCGGCCCGCCGGGTGGGCCGCTTGCCGAGCGCATCCGACGTCGAGATGAGATCAACTGGCGGCGAAGCGTAGCCCGGTATCGTGACATCGAGCGCATGATCCGCGATCACGCCGCTGCTGGGCGATTCGAAGACGCCAACAATCTGCTGATCAGAGGGCGCCAGATCATCGAGGCGGGAAGGCAGTTCGCTGACCCGGTGACCAAGTACGAGAACCTGCACAGCGAACTGGAGGCGCTCAGCAGACACATCCGAGAGCAGGAAAGGCGTTACCACGAACGTAAGGTCGCTGAGACGCGCCGAGAAATAGAGGAGCAGCGGTCAAAACGCCTCAGGCAGGTGGAGGAGAATCGCGCAAGGCAAGTGGATCTGCTCATGCAGCAAGCACTTCGCGACCGCAAGGACGGAGACCTGGACGCCGCCGTCGAAGTGCTCAAGCAGGTGATCGTGATCGACCCCAAGCACTCGCCAGCCCGCTGGCTGATGGATATTCTCGAGGATCAGCGCCAGTACCGCAAAGCGCGCGAGACGCGCCAACAGTTTTACGATCAGACGCGCAAGGCCCTGGAAGACGTGGAGCTCTCAAAGATCCCCTGGCATCAACTGGAGAGCAAATACCCGGACGATTGGCTGGAGATTATCTCGCGTGACGAGCGGGCATTGCCCGGACAATCTAAGCAGGACGAACTGATTTACGGGGCCCTCGACAGGCCCGTCCCGGTGGACTTCAACCGCGAACCCTTCGAGAAGGTTATTGAGCGCCTCGCTGCAACTCATCGGCTCAACCTCATCGTCAACTGGGCCGACCTGAAGCGTGCGGGCGTGGATCGCAACGTGCCCATCGAGCTTACCCTCCCGCAGGAGATATCTCTCAAGAAGGCCATCACTGAGGTTCTCAACCAGGCAGGCGGTGGCACGGTCGAGATGGGCTTTGAGGTGTCCGACGGTGTAATCACCGTGGCCACACAGGAGTTGCTCGATCACAAAGCCTATCCCGCAGTCTACGACATCACCGATCTGCTCATGGAGATATCAGCCTTCAACGATCCGCCCATGATTGATCTGCGCGAAACCACCAGGACGAGGCCTCGGCCTGCGGATCGCGCGGATCGTCCCTGGGTCTTCGGTGATGACGACGATAACGAACCGGAGGAAGATCCCGAACAGTCGAAGCGCATCCGCAAGATAATCGACCTTATCGAGAGCACCGTAGCCCCGGAGAGCTGGCGCGATCAAGGGGGTTCGATTGGGGCGATTAAGGAGATAAACGGCCAGCTAGTCATCACACAGAACTCGTCCGGACACAAGAAGATCAACGGGCTGCTGGCGAAGCTGCGAGAAGAACGCGCCATTCAGGTTTCGGTGGAGGCCTTGTTCCTTACCGTCTCCAGCCATTACCTCGAAGAATTGGGCATGGACCTCGACATAGCCCTTAACATGGGCAACGCCGGATACGACTTCATCGACAGTGGCTCCGGGGCGCGCACGGACCCGGTCCTCGGGCACAGGCTCCTGCTCCCGCGCACGTTCACACAACTGGGATTCACTCAGGCTACCCCAGCGGGGGGCGTGGCCACGCCACAAGCCGGCATTGTGCAGCCCTTCGGAAACGTGTCACTGGTGCCGGAGCCGACGGGCGGCAGCGGGAGTAACCTCACGCCTATACCATTAAGCAACAGCATCCTGGATTTCACCGACCCAGCGACTATGCCCAGTGACGTGCCGGGCAGTTTCGCCGGTTCCAACGTGGGCCCGGCATTAAGCATCTTCGGGAGCTTCCTCGACAACATTCAGGTAGATTTTCTCATACGGGCAACTCAGGCGGACTCGCGCACCTCGGTGCTGACCGCTCCGCGACTGGTGGTGTTTAACGGTGGCTCCGCCTGGGTAGCAGTTACCGTCCAAACGAACTTTGTAAGTGGATTGAACCCGATTGTCGCCCAAGGAGCCGTCGCCCAAGCCCCGCAAACCCAAACCATCGACGCGGGCGCCAGCCTGTTCGTGCGCGCTACCGTTACCGCGGACAGGCGCTACGTGATGATGCTCTTAGCTCCCGGCGTCACCCGACTGCTAAGTTTGAATTCATTCACCTTCAGCGGTGGGACGGGGGCGTTTCCCGCATTCATCCAGCTTCCGACACTGTCGGCTCAGCGGCTACAGACCGTCGTCTCCGTGCCCGATGGCGGAACGCTGCTGATCGGCGGGCAAAAGCTATCGAGCGAAACGGAGGTAGAAGCCGGTGTCCCTATTCTCTCGAAAATACCTATTCTGAAACGCGCCTACTCAGCCAGAACGCTCGTCAAGGACGAGCAAACCTTGCTGATACTCATCAAACCAAAGATCCTGATCCAGTCCGAGCAAGAGGAGCTTGCCTTCCCGACATTCAAGGCGGGTTAATGTGGCGCGCTGGACGCAGACGTGGCTTCCGATCTGCCTGCTGCGGGGTATGGCGATTGGAACCGCCATCCAGAGCTTGCTCATCACCGCGGTGTATGGCGAGCCTGCCCGGCCCCCAGCCGCTCCGGCAACCGTACGCAACGTCCGCGAATACGCCCCGGGAGTTCGCATCGACTGGGATCGGCAAGTTGTCGAGGTTGACGCCTCTGTCGTGCTGCGGAGCGGAGCCCTTGAACTGCTGGCATGCAGCCCGCAGACGCGCGAACACGAGAGCATCCTCGTGGTGCGTGCTCGGCCGTTTCACATCTACCAGGCAATGGGGCTGATCGGCCTTGAGCCCGGCTCTCCGCATCGCTACGAACCGCAAATCCCCGCCCATGGGCCAGACCAAGCGGCACGGGGCGCACCGGCCCCGAGGCACATGCGCGCGGCGACCGGGGCGTCGCTAAGTCTCCGCGTGCGCTTCCTTGACCACGGCGTCGTGAAGACCATGGATGCCGGAACATGGCTTCTCGATAACCAGCAGCAGCGAGTCCCGGACGCACTTGAGTGGGTGTTTGCCGGCTCCCGGGCGCTCAAGAACGGCGTGTTCGGCGCCGACGAGGAAGGGACCGTCGTCTGCGTGGTCGACTTCGCTACCGCGCTCATCGCGGTGGGTGCCTCGCATACTTCGGATGATGAATCCTTATGGCTAAGCGCCAACACGGCAGCAATCCCGCCGATCGGAACGGCGTGCACGCTGCTGATCGGCGGCACCGCGGGGCGGACATCTGCCGTCGTGCTGGTTGTCGAAGCCGACGGCTCACTACGTCGGGAGGGCAAGGCGATCGCGCCATCCGACGTAGTCGGCTTGCTGCATCGGGGGGGGCGGGGGGCTTCGGACGCATCCGTACTGTTGCGTGCAGCAGCCAGTGTGTCCGACTCTGCCATGGATGCGATCGTTCAGGCCCTGACGAAGGCAGGCGTAGAACGCCGGCTGATTGAGGTGGAGCATCCCCGCAACCACGCACACCCGGTGCCCACGAAGATCAAGTCGCCGCAAGACTAACCCACCGCCTCACTCCGATCTCACTACGGCGCAACCCGGCGTCTCGGGCGGAGGTAAGGGAGCTCAGCGCGCCGCGGAGGCCGAAAGACGACATGCCACCACGCCCTGCGTGCCATACGACGGTTCGCGCCGCAGATCACGCTTCGTTATACGGCATGCGGGGTAGCCCGTCGTGAGCACGCCTAGAACAGGCCGCCAACCAGGAAGCTGAATACCTGCTCCTCGTCATCTCCGTCCGCCAGAAACGGAAACGCGAGGTTGAACTCCAAGGGGACCGGGCCGAGAATGTCAATCGTAAGACGTACGCCGGTCCCTACGGAAGCCCGGAGGCTCCCCGATCCTACTGTCCCCGTGTCGAGGAAGATGTGCCCGCGGAGGTTGTCACCATACAACGGGTAGCTGTACTCTGCCCCGAGCAAGGCTTGATACTCCCCACCGACGTTGTTCTTGTCGATCCCTTGATGGGGCCCGACGCCGCGGAACCTGAACCCGCGGATCGTACCGGTGCCACCAGCGTAGAAGCGTTCGAAAACCGGAGCGTCCCCTACGATCACACCGCCTTGAGCCGTCAGATGCAACACGCTCTTTCGCTCGAGCTGATCAGTCCTGACGGTCTTGTACCAGTCGTAGCGCATGGCGAGCTTCCCGAAGTCGTGGTCACCGCCGAGGATGCCGAACTGCTCATACCCGATGCGCAACCTGTCACCGGTGGTGGGGAGGAATCTGCTGTCGGTACGGTCGCGCACCATGGTCAGCTTCACACTGGTAAGTAGATGTGTTCCCTCGTCGTCGTGGATACGACGGGCGGCGAACACGTCGACGCCCCTGACGCCTGCGCTTTCCAACCGCAGAGCCACCTCCCCGGACCACCCCCGCAGCCGGCCTCGCTCGAACCGCTTACCCAGGCTCAGGTTCATTCCCGCGCGCCGTTCATCATATCCGTCACGGCCCCGCTCGAACAGATAAGCACTTAAATCAAAACGGATTGGTTTGTCCAGGAAATACGGCTCGGTGAAATCGATGCGGAAGCGGCTCAGGTCGACCCCCGGCTGAAGCTCCAGGCGGAGCCGTTGCCCCCCGCCGAAGAACGATCGGAACTTAACCAGCTCTGCGAAGCTGCGTGGCCAGTCAAAAAGATCGAAGTTGTGCAAATCCACTATGACGTTGCCGACAAGCCCGCTGTTGCTCGTGACCCCCACGCCGAACAGAAAGTCGCCGGATTTCTCCGCCTCCTGCACGTCCATCACGACGTCGCGCACGCCGGGCTCATTCCCGACGGGAAGCACGCGCGCCGCGTCAAAAACACGCGTTTCCAGCAAGCGGCGCTCCGCTTCCTTCGCCTCGTTCAGATCGAGCAGATCGTCCGGAGGGTATAGATTCAACGCACGACGCACCACCTTGTCCTTGGTGCGAGCGTTCCCGCGGACTGCAACGCGCCCGACGCGGAACTGCTCGCCTTCATCGATCTCGAATGTCAGGCGGACGAATCCCGGTGAGTCGGAGAACACCTGCAGGGGGCGTACGGTAACGTCGATGTACCCAAGCTCCCAGTAGGCTGACTGAATCGCCCGGGCGTCCATGTCAATCTGACGCCTCTTCACCGTTTCGCCTGCCCGCGATCCTATGCGCGCGAGAAGCTCCTGCGGTGAGAAAGCCTTGTTCCCCCGAAACTCCATCGACTCGATGGCGTAGCGCGCGCCTTCGACGACCGTGAAGATGACGCGAACGTCCTCACCGCTGAGCGTCAGCTCGGTACGATACCCGACGCGCGCATCGAGAAAGCCGCTGTCATGGTAGTATTTCTGCAGCCTGGCTACGTCGGAGCGGAGAAGCTCCTCGTCAAGCACACCGGCACGGAAGATCCAAAACGCCGTTCTTGTCTCAATCTGCTTCTTGAGTTGCCTCTCGGTAAAGGCGGTGGCACCGTCAAAAACGATCGCGCTAACACGCACGCGCGGGCCCTCTGCGATGTGATAAACCAGTTCGCCCGCCCGCTCGAAACGCTCTCGGTCGAAGGTCACGGCGACGTCACCGAATCCGGCATCTCGATACATTGACACGATGGCGTCCCGGCCACGGCGAACTGCAAACAGATCGGCCGGTTCCCCTTCGTGCAGGTCTACCTGCTGCCCGAGCTTGGTGTCGTTGAACCTGACGTTGCCTTCGAAGCTAATGGAAGAGACGACGGGCCGCTCGTGCAGCTCAAAGGTGACGCGCACTCCCTCGGGTCGCTCGTCCAGAGCGTACCTCGCAGTGAGGAACTTGCCTGTCCGCAGCAGCTTCGTGACTGCGTCGTCCAGCGTGCTTCTGCTAAAGCGGTCGCCCGCTCGAACGCGGACGATATCGGCTACATAAGCCTCCTCCGCATGAACGAGCCCGCTGAACTCAACTGAGGTGATGACGCGCTCGGGATGCCCCTGGGCGATCGTCGCCCGCGGCAGCGCCAAACATCCGCCTACCGCGCAGGCAACCACCATCGCCGATGTGAATGGGCGTAGGGCATACACTGCAGGCTTCAACTCAAGTATCCTGACCGCGCACAGGACCCTGGAAGTCTACGGCTAAACGACCGTGCGCGACTACGCCCCATGTTTCCTGGCTGGGAGCGCTTGCGACCGGTGCGTGAGCCCCGCACTTGGAGCTCTGTTCCGTGGCAGCCAATCACGCACAGTGCCCGGGCACTATACCGCGCATCACCTTTCAGGCAAACACACGGCGCGATGACAGGCGCAGATCAGCGACCGCCCGAACATGCTGCACCTGCCCTGAACCGTAAGTCATGGAGACACAAAGGGTTAGGGGCGCAGCGACCATCTCACTCGTTATGGTTCGCGTCGGCGCGCAGACGCACACCGGAGGAAGATCATTCGCGGGCCGCCACCTAGCGAACGGTAACAGGCTCGGCAGGTTCGCCCGACGTGCCGAACAACGCTGGGACACCGAATCCCGTGATCTTGCGGCGCCCTCGGCGTGGCCTCGACAGCCACCCGATCATGCAGAAACCTATCGCGTAAAGAAGCAAGAAGAAGCTGAACACACGATGAGAACCTTGAAAGTACACCAGAAACGACGCGAACGAATAGACGCCCGCGGCAATCTCCGCGATCCAGGCATGGTCGCGCACGAGGTCGTAGCGCGACGCGTGCACGGTCCGCCCGTCGCTGCCTGACTTAGGCGTCCGCACGAATTCGCCGCCCGTGGTTACCAGCCCGCGAAACACCGCCAGAGAGTTGTTTATGCACAATCCGCAGCCCAGAACCAGCATCGCCGGAATGGTCCTCAACGCCGACAGGCTCCCATCCAGACTGAAGCGCGCATAGGCATAAGTCAGCGACGGGGCGAATGCCGAAAGTAGAATGACGCACCAGGCCAGGTAGAACCACCGCTGGCTGAAGACGCCGCCATCATCAAACACAAGCAACATGGGTCGGGCTACCAGTGCAAGCACCAGCATCCACACCGCGACGGAGTAGTGCGTAAGATGTAACGTGGCCTCGATCTTCTGGCCTAGGGAGACCGGCGCCCGCCAGATGCGGGGGAGCAGCTTCCGCGCCACCTGGATCGAACCTGTAGCCCAGCGCCTCTGCTGGCTCTTCAACGCGCTTATCGCACCGGGAAGTTCTGCCGGACACGCCATGTCCAACGAGTAGTCGAGCCTCCATCCGCCGAGCTGGGCCCGATACGACAGGTCCAGGTCCTCCGTCAAAGTGTCACCGCTCCAGCCTCCGACGCCGGGATCGACTATCGCAGCCTTGCGCCAGACGCCTGCGGTGCCGTTGAAGTTCATCATTAGCCCGTTCCAAGCCCGCGCCCCCTGTTCCACGGCGAAGTGGCCGTCGATCCCCAACGCCTGAGCCTCCGTTACCCAGGACTCGCTGCGGTTCAGGTGGTCCCACCGCCCCTGCATGCACGCCAGATCCGGTGCGTTCTCAAGCAGCGGGATTGCTCTGCGGAGAAAGTCCGGCGGTGGGACGAAGTCGGCGTCGAAGATAGCCAAGTATGTGCCTCGCGCCACTCGGACTCCTGTCGCCAGAGCACCGGCCTTGTATCCCTCACGCTTCGGCCGACGAATGACCTTGATGTTGATGCCTTCCGCCGCCAGCCTGCCCACCGTCCGATCGACCAGATCTCGGGTGGCGTCGGTGCTGTCATCAAGCACTTGAATATCGTGCTTGCCCAGCGGGTAGTCCAACGAGGCGACGGATTCGATCACGCGCCGCACAACGTCGAGTTCATTGTACACCGGAATCTGCGACGTGACCGTGGGCCAGCAGTGTTCCGGCCGGCTACGCCGGTACGCGCTTATTGTCGCCGACTGCTTGCGCCGGCACCCGCGGGCCTGACGCCTGAACATGAAAAGAAGGACATACAAATGCAGGCCGTACGTTGCCAGCGCCAACGTCGCAACGGCAAATACGGCGGTTACAACCCACAGCGTGACTGATTCAACGGACACTGATTAACCTCGTATCGGTTGCGTTCCGGGAGGGCGAAGCAGCCCACATCCTCCAACACCTACTATCAAAGTCGAAGATCAGGCCTATATCCGTATAAGATGCACGTTGTTTGCCGGGAGCCTTGCGCCGGAGACCGCGCCGAGTCGCCGGCATGAACAACATACTCCGACAAGAGCTTATCGATCGACGCCGCCCGAGGCGACATCCATGGCTCGGTCAGACGCTTACTATACCACACCCGGCGCTGCAAGACATCCCTTGTCCTGCTAAACCCGTTGTTTGGGCCGCCGCCGGTAAGCGTGCCAAGCGGGACCCCGTGAGCTACAATCCCTGGAGCTTGGCTGCCGGCCTGCTATCTCAGATGCCCCAAGCAGGGCCGGCAAGGTGCTGCAGCAGTCCCGGACCGGGCAGGTGCACCGTCGGTAGCGTGCCCGCACAGGGTCGCCGCATACCGCTGTACTGTTGGCCTTGGCGACCGCGCTGGCAGAACCAGTGAAATTGAAATATCCGCCGGGGCGGGAGCCCGTGTATGTATACGATCGCAGTCGAGGCAACGTTCTATGCGGTACACCGCGTGCTGCTGTCCGACGGCACGCTCGAACCCGTCCACGGACACGACTGGGGTGTGCGCGCCTGCTTTGCCAGCGGGAAGCTGGACGAGAGGGGAATGGTGGTGGACTTCCAGGAGGCAAAAGAGGCGCTGCAGGGTGTGCTTGGGCACCTGCATCGAACTGACTTGAACGAGTCGCTGAGCGGTTTGAATCCGACAGCAGAGTGTGTCGCAGCGTACATCTTCGAGCAACTAGATGGGCTAGGGTTTTCCACCCTTAGGAAAGTTGAGGTTACCGAGGCAGTCGGATGCACGGCTATGTTTGAGCCCGCCGGACGATGCGACGTGTGACGTGACCCGTAGAATAGGCGGACCGATTGACGATAAACCGGACACCTCCTACAATGGAAGCGCTATTGGAGAGGGGACACCTAGCATAGGGGATTCGTCGCGCTATGGAGTTTGTGTGTCAACATTGCAATCAGGCCAAAGCAACCGTTCATATAACGGACACGTTCCCGGAAAGGCGTGAGCGGCATCTTTGCGATGAGTGCGCCGAGAAAGAGAGCGTCATCATAAAGCAGCATCACAAAACCACGACTGACATCCTAAAAGAGTTCATTAAGCAAAAAGCCACTCCTGGCGGCGCCGATGACCACACCTGTCCGAACTGTGGGATTAGCTTTAGAGAGTTTAGGCTTAAGGGGCAGCTCGGCTGCCCCCGAGATTACGATGTGTTCAGAGCGCTGCTCGCGCCTCTGATCGAACGGGCCCACGAGGGAGCTACGCACCATGTTGGGAAGGTCCCCATCACCGCGGACACCGTCGTGCGAAGACAAGCCGGCCTGATCCGCCTTCGACGCGAACTGCAGGAGGCCGTGGACCACGAGGACTACGAACAGGCAGCACGCCTGCGCGACGAGATCAAAAAGACCTTCGAGTCTCCCGAAGCCAAATGACGCTTGATGAGTTAACGCGAACGACCGGTGAATGGCTCCGGGGCACGGGGCCCCTTGCCGACGTGGTCATATCCTCGCGCGTCCGCCTGGCGAGAAACTTAGCCTCGTACCCGTTCCTCGCCTCAGCCAGCTCGACGGAGCGGACCGAGATATACCGCATCCTGGCTAATGAGGTGACCCGCCCGGACACCGGAGCCGATGCACTCCTGATCGACATGGAAGAGACTGACAAGATCGATCGCCGCGTACTCGTCGAGCGTCATCTGGTTAGCCGTCAGCACGCCGCTTCACGTGGGAGCCGGGGCGTCAGCATATCCCCCAGCGAAACCCGCGCTCTTATGATCAACGAGGAGGACCACCTTCGCATACAGGGTCTGCGCAGCGGATTGCAGCTCGAGGCCGCCTGGGAGGAAGTCAACGCCATTGACGACCTACTCAGCAAGACGCTCGCGTTTGCGTTTGACAAACAGTTCGGCTACCTCACCGCCTGTCCAACCAACGTGGGCACGGGAATCCGCGTCTCCGTCATGCTCCACCTACCGGCGCTGAAACTGACCAAGGAAATCGAGCGGGTCGAACGGGCGGCGCGCGACATGCGCCTCGCTGTACGCGGGTTATACGGCGAAGGGACCGACGCCATCGGCGACCTCTTCCAGATCTCCAACCAGACCACCCTGGGCAAGTCGGAGGAAGAGGTCATCTCGGTGTTCGGAAAGAAAGTCATTCCAAAGATCGTCGACTATGAACGGGCTGCACGCGGCGCCCTGGTGCGCGAGCGAGCCGCCCAATTGGATGACAAGGTGTGGCGAGCATACGGCATCCTGTCAAACGCCCGCTGCATGGGCACCGAGGAAACGCAAGTCCTGCTGTCGCCCATCCGCATGGCCATCAACATGGGGCGTTTTGACAGAATGGATATCGCGACGCTCAACGAGGTGTTTCTGCACACCCAACAGGCCCACCTCCAGAAACTGCATGGTGAGCCCCTCGATGACGAGCAACGCAGCATCGTCCGCGCCGACTACCTCCGCAGGCGCCTGGGCGGGATGAACTAGATGTCCTCACCGCTGACGCTACACGCAACCGGTGGGAGCCGACCACAACGTCGCACATATGGCCGATGCGAAGCGAACTGAGAAACCGGGGTGACGCGAGTTGGCTTACAGAGTGAACTCATCGGCGTCGTTTTGTTCGCCGGTGCCACCATGTGCCTTGCAGACGTGGTCGACGACACCGCCTCCGGTGCCGAGCCGGACCTCACGATGGAACCCGGTTTTGCACAGCCCGCGACGCGCATTGAATCACCTCAATGTTCCGCTGCGCTCTCCAGGTCCACAGGGGACGAAATGGTGCCTGAACCGGCCGACTTCGACCCCACGGCCTTGCGGCCGCTACCACGTGCTGCATTCCAGGACAACGCTGCGCCTGGTATGAGCGCCCAGGGCGAGGTGACGGTCACGGGGCGATTCCTTTACGTTGACGCCGACGGCGTAACACGCCCGGTCATGTGGGCCACCGTCGAAGTCTGGGATGCGGACGCCCTGCTCGACGATTATCTAGGCGACGCCCTGACCGATCGCGACGGCTGGTTCTCAGCGGGACCGTTCGAGAACGCGGATGGATTCGGAACGCTGGATGTGTACGTTCGCGTTCTGGCGGGCTCGGGGGCGGCGCGCATTAACGAGCCCTCCGGGACCATCTACGACGCTTACACAGCGACCCGCGAGAATGTGCCGTCCGGCCCGTTGGATTTGGGCGAATGGCAAATGCCCGCCTCGGAAATGGGCGCATGGCGAATCTACGAGAACGTGCTGGCAGGGTGGGATTACCTCGCGAACGCCAGCGGCGTCAACTACAACACACCCTACGTCGTCGTGCTGTTTCCGTCGGATGACGGGCCGTACTCCCATTATCATCGTGGCGGGGAAATCCACTTTCCAGACGACGGATCCGCGGACAAACCGGACATCGTCATACACGAATACGCACACCACGTGATGTACGTCGCGTACGGCAACTGGTTCCCCCCCGATCCATGCGCTGGCCAGTCCCATCAAATCTGGAATCACTCAAACCCGCGCTGCGCGTGGACCGAAGGCTGGGCGGCGTTCCTGCCGTTGGCGGTCAGCGGCGACTCGATGTACACGTCCACTACACCGCTCACCAGCGGCGACTTGGAAGCACCCCCCAGTTGGTGGTTTGAGACGGACGACGTGGAAGGCAGGGTTGCTGCGGCCCTTTACGACATCCTCGATCCCGCCAACGACGATCCTGCTGCGCAGGGCTTCGTGCCTATCTGGCAGACGTTGGTAGCCCAAAGAATGTCCGCGTTCGCCGAGTTCTGGGAAGCATGGAAAGCCGACGGGCGGGAGACCCATACCGTTGTGAAGGCCATTCACCTGAACACCATCGACTACGACACCCAGCCGACGCTGGAGGGCTTGCTCGACCTCGCCATGAACGCGGGGACGACCTTCGAAGGGGCAACGGATCTTTGGCCCCATGCCTACGACCCGGAGAGCTCTGACGAAGAACTCGTGTTCAGCCTGACATCAGTCACCAGCGAGTTCTGCGGCCCATCGCTCAGAGACGACCGTTTTATCGATGTGAATCCACACCCCGGATGGGCGGGAACATGCGCGGTGACCGTGTCCGTGAGCGATGGAGTGAAGGCGGCAACCGACACGTTCGAGATCTTCGTCATAGGCAACCAACCGGTGTGCGGGAACGGCAACTGTGAGCGCCCCTTCGAGAGACCGTGCAGCTGCCCCACGGACTGCGGCGATTTGTGCGGCGAAGTGGGCCTGGACAAATTGGTCGAACTGGTGGGATGCTACAGCGGCCCGGACGCCGGCGCAGACCCCGCCTGCGCCTCCACGGACCACAACAGCGACGGAACGGTGGACCTGAAAGATGTGGCTCTGCTCTTCAATGCATTCAATCCCCCAGCGTAACTGGCCGTCAATCATGGCATGCACGTCGATGGTGGGGCCGGAGAAGGCGCCAACACAATCAATACCGGGTCGTCTAAGACTGTGTGCAATGGATCACTTGCCGCGTGCTCGGACGGTTGAGAAGGGGACTGGCTGCCAACAATCGGGGACTGCTGAACGACGGGTCAACGAGCAACGCCTGACCTATCCGCAGCGGTGAGCTGACA
>JBHHXS010000071.1:0-13496 GCA_046757145.1 Phycisphaerae bacterium
ACGCAGACCTTACCATCCGCACCGCCGCCAGCCGTGCCCTCGGCGCCCTCAACCTCCGCACCAACAAAGCCAGCGAAATAATCCGCTCCTACTACGGCGGGTAGCGCGCTGCGAGCCGTTTGGTGGGCTGGGAGATACCGCGCGAAGTGCCCATCGGGCGCTCGTGGAGCCTTTGGCTTGATTGCATCGTCTATTGGTGGAGTCAATGGCGAACAGCTCGCGGCCTAGGAGCGGAGATTGCTGGACCACAGTCAGGCTGCTACCATCGCGTTACGCATGGGTCGCCACGCGAAGGAGCCACCGCACTGCTGTATTATGGCTGGAGAAGACCATTACAAAGCCCAGCGAGTCAGGAAGCGCGAAGCGCTCAAAGAGATGGGCATCGATCCGTACGGAGGTCGGTTCCCGGATGTGACCGCTACGACGGCTGTCAGGGAGCAGGCTGAGCAGCTCGCCATTGAGCCCGGGCAGCGCGGTGAGTTGCGCGCTCGGGTGGCCGGTCGGATCATGCTGCTGCGCCCGATGGGCAAGCTGGCGTTCATAACCGTCCGTGACGGGACCGGCACGATCCAGTTGGGTCTGAGCAAGGCGGAGCTGGGCGACCAATGGGCCGCAATCAAGCAACTCGACCTGGGTGACATCATCGGTGCGGATGGGACGGTAGGGCGTACGAAGACGGGGGAACTGACGCTGTGGGCAGAGCGGTTTACGCTGCTGGCGAAGTCGTTATTGCCGCCGCCTGAGAAGTGGCACGGGCTTACCGACGTCGATTTACGCTATCGTCGGCGCTACGTCGATCTGTTCACCAATCCAGAGGTTCGCGAGGTCTTCCGGCAGCGCAGCGCCATAATCCAGGCTGTCAGACAATGCCTATTAGACGCAGGCTATTGTGAGGTGGAAACGCCGGTACTTCAGCCGATGTACGGCGGGGCAGCCGCCCGTCCCTTTACGACGCATCACAACACGCTGGACATGAGACTATTTCTGCGAATAAGCCCGGAGCTGTATCTCAAGCGGCTACTGGTCGGTGGAGTCGAGCGGGTCTTCGAGGTGAGCCGAAACTTCCGCAACGAAGGCATCAGCACGAAGCACAATCCCGAGTTCACCATGATCGAGCTCTACGAGGCCTACGGTGACTACACAGTCATGATGGAGCGAGTGGAGCAGATGGTATCTGCCGCCTTCAACGCCTCCGCGCGCCGGAGTATTCCCGAGCGTGCAGAGGCGATCGAGCAGGAGGTGGCTCGCTTGAAAGCGGACCGCGCCGACGAGCGGGCAGCGTCATACGCTCAAGCCAACCACCTCGCCGCTTACCGCCGGGCGAGTGAGGGAATCGAAGCTGGCAGGCTGACGACGGTGTTCTGTGGCAAGGTCCTCGATTTTACTCCGCCTTGGCCGCCGATTTGTTCCGGGAGCATGCCGGCGTCGCCCTTACCGATGACGCGGGTGTGCGTGAACGCGCACGCGGGCTTGGGATCGACTGTGCAGGCAAGGACCCGGCCGTCATCGTCAACGAAGTCTTCGACTCTACCGTTGAGTATCATCTCACTGAGCCGATGTTCGTCTATGACTACCCGGCCGCGATATGCCCGCTGACCCGGCTGCACCCCGAGGACCCATCGGTAGCGCTGCGTTTTGAGGCGTTTGCAGGGGGGATGGAATTGGGCAACGCCTACACCGAGTTGAACGATCCTGAGATGCAGGCAGCCAATCTCGCCCGCCGAGTGGCAGGCGAAGGTGAGGAGACGATGGCAGTAATGGATGCTGATTTCATCACAGCGTTGGAGTATGGCATGCCGCCTGCAGGGGGATTGGGCGTGGGTATTGATCGACTGGTCATGTTGCTTACCGACAGCGCGAGTATCCGCGATGTGATTCTGTTTCCGCTGCACAGGCCTGAAGGGGCCGGGGATCGCTGATCGATGTACAAGTGGTTCCTCGCCTGGCGCTATCTTCATACCAAGCTGATCGCCTTCTTTGGGGTCGCCAGCGTCACTCTGTGCGTGGCAATGGTGCTTGTTGTCCTGAGCGTGATGGGAGGGTTCCTCGACACCGTCCGGGCACGCTCGCGCGGGCTGCACAGCGAGATCGTCCTCGAGGGAGGAACGCTCCAGGGTTTCCCCTACTATGCGGAGTTCGGGAAGTACCTGACGACGAAGCTGCCGGATGTTGTCAAGGTCACGACACCGGCCATATACACCTACGGCATCTTCCGCGTCCCCGCGACGACATACACCAAGCCCGCGCGCGTCCTGGGCATAAGGCTGAACGAGTACGTGCAGGTCAACGATTTCGGGGAGGGGCTGTATTACAACCGTTATTATCCCGGCTCGACGCGCCTGGGCCCGCAGCTCATGCCGGTAGCCGGGCTCGTACCAACGGGTGAGGTCAGGCTTCCCGAGGAGCTTGAGGAAGCCAATGCCAAATGGCGCGCGCAAGAGCGCGACCCGCAGGCGCTCGCGTCGTATCGGCTCAACCCGTTCAACACGGCACTATACCCCCATGTCACCCCGGTTGTGCCGGGGGAGCGCGTCTTCGCCGTTGCACCGGGGGAGGCGTCTTACCAGGGCCCGCCTCGCGAAGGCATCATCGTGGGTTGTGACCTGCTTTACGACCGCACGGCGGAAGGCAAGTTCGAGCGCTACTTGGCCCGTGGTGCCGACGTTGCCTTGACGCTCATGCCGCTCAGCCCGATCGGGAATCCTACGGGGGAACCTCCCGTGCGCGTGGCGTTGCGCTATGCGGACGACTCGCGGACCGGCATTTATGAGATCGACAGTCTATGTGTGTACGTCGACTTTGACATGCTGCAGCACAAGCTCGCCATGGACTCTCAGCCTCTGTTGGAAGGTGGGTCCACTCTGCCGAGGACTAACCAGCTTCTCATCGGCCTGCAAGAGGGAGCCGACCTCGACATCTCGCGCGACCGCATCGCTGAAGCATGGATGGAGTTCACTTCCACATTGGGGCCCGATCTTGCCGAGGCGGATCGCAGGGCTCTCGACTTCGTAGACGTATACAGCTGGGAGGACCTTCAGCGACCTTTTATCGCCGCCGTCGAGAAGGAGAAGGTGCTGGTCACCTTCCTTTTCGCCTTGATAAGCATGGTTGCAATTGCCATGATCGGCTGCATTTTCTACATGATCGTGGAAAAGAAAACGCGTGACATCGGTGTTCTCAAGGCACTCGGCGCTTCAAGCCGGGGCGTAGCCGGGCTGTTCATTGGGTATGCAGCGGCCGTCGGTTTCACCGGCTCTATACTCGGGACTGTCATCGGGGCGCTGTTTGTATGGAACATCAACGACATACAAGACTTCTTAGCCCAGCTGAACCCTCAACTACGCGTGTGGAGTCCCGATGTCTACTCGTTCGACAAGATCCCCGAGGTCGTGAAGCGCGCCGATGCGCTGTGGGTCGCGTCGATCGCTGTCGTCTCGTCGATGGTGGGCTCCCTTATTCCAGCGATTCTGGCGGGGCGTGTTTGGCCGATGCGCGCCCTCCGGTACGAGTAGACCTGTGTTACGAGCCAAAGGCATCTACAAGGCGTTCGGAACGGGGCGTGCGGTGGTGCGCGTGCTCCGCGGCGCGTCCGTCGAAGCGCAGCGAGGTGAGTTCCTGGTCATCACGGGGGCGAGCGGGTCGGGCAAGAGCACGTTCCTGCACATTCTCGGTGCTTTGGAGGCCCCCGACCGCGGTACGGTGGAGTTCGACGGGAAGAACCTGTTCGCCCTCTCTGCCGGACAGCGCAACCACCACAGGAATCGTAACATCGGGTTCGTGTTTCAGTTTTACCATCTGCTTCCGGAGCTCAGCGTTCTCGAGAACGTCATGCTCCCGCGGCTAGTGACGCACCCGATGTGGCGGTGGGGCTCTTGTCGACGGCAGGCCCGGCGAGACGCGCTGGAGATACTGGAACGCGTGGGACTATCGGACCGTGCTAAGCATCGCCCGCGCGAATTGTCCGGCGGTGAGATGCAGCGTGCAGCCATCGGGCGGGCTCTGATCAACCGCCCGCTCCTCTTGCTTGCCGACGAACCAACGGGTAATCTGGATGCAGCCGTCAGCGGCGAGATATTGAGGCTGTTGGCGGACCTGAATTCGGCGGGGCAGACGGTTGTGATGGTCACACATGACGCCAAAGTCGCCGCTCACGCGCATCGCCGGGTGGTTTTGGCCGGCGGGGTGATCCACGAGGTCGAGGATCAGCGAGGTGGGCGCCGAGACACAGGCGTTCAGCCGAGAAGAGAGGTGGCTTCATGAGCGCCGCTATTCCTGGAATTCGTGCGACGTCGGCAAACCCCTACGCGCCCGATCCTGACCTGAGAATCTGGGTGGGCGACGAACTTGTCCCAGCACCGGACGCCAAGATCAGCGTGTTCGACCACGCTTTGCTGTATGGCGACGGCGTGTTCGAAGGGATACGGATCTACGGCGGGAAGATCTTCAAGGAAGCTGAGCACGTAAAGCGTTTTTTTGAGTCGGCCAAGGCCATCCGCCTTGAGATCCCCATGACTGCGCAGCAGATCTGTGACGCGATGCACACGACGATGAAGGCCAACGGGCTCACTGGCGACGGGTACATCAGATTGGTGGTTACCCGCGGCGTCGGGTCGTTGGGCATCTCCGTCGCGCACACGGCTTGCCCGACCGTCATTATCATCGCGGACCGCATCGCCCTGTACCCGCCCGAGGTATATGAACGCGGACTGCACTGCATCGTATCAAGCATAACTCGCAACCATCCCAACAGCACCAGCCCGCGGGTTAAATCCCTTAATTATCTGAACAATATCATGGCGAAGCTGGAGGCTCGAGATGCGGGTGCCGATGAGGCGATCATGCTCACCTTCGACGGCCATGTCTGTGAATGCACCGGGGATAACATCTTTCTGGTTCGCGAGGGCGTGATTCTCACCCCACCCACCTCAGAGGGGATCCTAAAGGGGATCACCAGGGACCTGGTCATCACATTGGCCCGCAAGCGCGACATTGACGTGGTTGAACAATCACTCATCCGCCATGACCTTTACGTTGCGGATGAGTGCTTCGGCACCGGCACCGCTGCGGAGATCGTTCCCATCACCGAGATCGACCATCGTCCCGTTGGCGACGGCACGCCGGGTCCAATCACGAAACAGCTCACTGAAGATTTCATCAAATACCGAACGCCGGGATAGAGACCGCCTCGGCATACGGACCGAACCGGCTACATGACAGGCGATGCTCCACCACTGACGAGCGTGGATGCGCGTGCAAGAGGCCGCTGCTCATCGTTCGCACGCACCGCGGCGCCCCACGCGTCACGGCGCCTCGTGCCGCTCGGCCTGCGACGGCGGGCAAGTTGCCGGGCACCCAGGCCACTCGCCAGATGACCAGCAACGCAGGACCAGGCGGTCGCGGACGCTCCGGGCGCCTCGGGCGCCCCCGGCGGCGACGTGTCGATCGGCGCGTGCTTGGTAGAAGGTACAATCGCGCATAGCGTGGTATTATGGGGGCGTGAAGATTCGGCGAGCGCCTCACGTTTGGCTCGTAGCGCCCAAGCGCGCGGTGGAGATCCAGCACGACCTTGCGCGCCGGGTGGTCCGCACGGGGTGCGTGCGTGACGTATCGCTTGTGGCCGGGGCCGACTTGGCGTTCATGCGCGGGTCCGTGCGGAGTCGAGGCGGCAGTAAGGTCGGGGATGCCCGTTCGGACTACGAGTGGTGCATTGCCGGTGTTGTTGTATGGGATGTGAGAACCCGAGAGGTCGTCGAACAGCATGTAGTTCGCCGCCGGGTGCGCTTCCCGTACTTGCCCGGGCTTCTCTCCTTTCGTGAAGCTCCCGCACTGCTTACCGTGCTTCGAAAGCTGCGTTGTGAACCGAGCGTGTTCATGTTCGACGGGCAGGGGCTCGCCCATCCGCGCCGTTGTGGGCTCGCGTGTCACGTTGGGGTTGTGCTTGACCGCCCAAGTCTGGGCTGTGCGAAGAGCGTGTTGGTAGGGACGTGCGACGATCCTTTGTCGAGCAGAGGTTCCACCAGTCCGTTGGTGCACCGGGGCGAGCGCATAGGCATGTCGTTGCGTACGCGCGCCAACGTCAAGCCGGTCTATGTGAGCGTAGGTCACCGCTTGTCGTTGTCCGCTGCCGTGGGGATTACCTTGGCCTGCAGCGTCGGCTACCGTCTGCCGGAGCCTGTGCGTCTGGCGGACCAGCTCGTCGCGCGTCGGAAGAGGCGTCTCCTGGGCGTTGCTTGCCCTGGCAGGTCGGTCGACGCGAGGCGGTCGACCTTTGCGACACGTGGAGGACTCCTCTAACATGTCCCCCGGATGATCTGTGTGTTCGATACCCGTCGTTACCTGACGAACTTCGACTCGACGCGGACAGGCAACATCCTGACCGATGTGCTTGTTATCGGGAGTGGTGTGGCAGGGGTGCGTGCCGGGCTCGAGGCGGCGCAGTACGGGCTCGTGACCCTACTTACCAAGAAACGGTTCGAGGATTCCTGTACGCATAGAGCGCAAGGAGGTGTAGCCTCCGCGCTGGGCCCCGACGACTCTCCGCGCTCGCATTATGAGGATACGGTGCGTGTCGGGTGCGGCCTCTGCAGCCCCGATGCCGTCAACCTACTAGTCGCAGACGGCCCAGCGCGCATCGGGGAGCTCGTTGACTGGGGGCTAAGTCCCGACCGCGAGGATGGGCTTCTCGCCCTCACCAGAGAAGGGGGGCACTCCTTTGATCGTGTCGTCCACGCCCATGGGGATCAGACGGGCAGAGAAATCGTCCGAACACTCAAAGGGCGCGTAGGCGCATGTGATAACATCCGCATTTTCGAGAACTGCTTCGTCATCGACGTCATCACGCTTGACGGAGTTTGTGTCGGGGTCATCACGTTTCACAAACAGCACGGGCACCAGATCATCTGGGCTAGGCAGACCATCCTAGCCACGGGCGGCTGCGGGCGTCTTTGGCGGGAGACGACCAATCCTGCAGTGGCAACGGGGGACGGTTTGGCAGCCGCCTTCCGCGCCGGTGTGACTCTACGCGACATGGAGATGATGCAGTTTCATCCGACGACGTTGTACGTTGCCGGTGCAGGCCGGGCACTCATATCAGAAGCAGTACGTGGGGAAGGTGGATACCTGGTGGACCGCAGCGGCAACCGGTTCATGCAGGGTCGGCATCCCGACGCGGAACTCGCCCCGCGCGACATCGTCAGCCGAACCATACATCAACATATCCTGGAAACTCGATCGAACTGTGTCTACCTTGACGTACGGCACATCAAAGGGTTTGCGGAGAGATTCCCGGGCGTAGCCCGCCTTTGTGCAGATTTCGAGATCAACGTGAAGCACGATCTGATACCGGTCAGGCCAAGTGCACACTACCTTGTGGGCGGAGTCCAGGTGGACCTGGACGGTTCTACCTCCGTGCAAGGCTTACTCTGTTGTGGTGAAGTCGCCTCCACCGGTGTCCACGGAGCCAACCGTCTGGCGAGCAACTCGCTGCTGGAGGGGCTGGTCTTCGGCAGGCTCGCGGGGCAGACTGCAGGACAGCGGGCGCAGGCCGTGACCAGCCGTCCCTCCGTCCTGCACGCCACCAATGGCCAGCCTCCCTCGACCCGGACTGCTCTTGACCTCCCCGACATACACAACTCGCTGCGGAGCGTGATGTGGCGAAATGTGGGTATTGTGCGCCGAGGAGATCGCCTGTGCGAAACCTGCGATATTCTCGACTTCTGGGCGCATTATGTGCTGGATAAAACCTTCGATGAGGATACGGGATGGGAGGTCCAGAACATGCTGACGGCGGCGA
Organism: Phycisphaerae bacterium; assembly: GCA_046757145.1. GTDB lineage: Bacteria > Planctomycetota > Phycisphaerae > UBA1845 > UBA1845. Next base: position 7,793 of record JBHHXS010000071.1, read on the forward strand.
AGCTCGTAGCAATGAGCGCTCTCGAACGCCGAGAGTCGATCGGGACACACTATCGCAGCGACACCCCCAATGACTCGGCACCTTGTCCGTACCACGTGACTGTTACTCGTGACATGAATGGCACGAAGACCCAGCGCATTGAAGTCCCCTGACGTGCCACAGGCCCCGCGCCTCGTCGACGCCAACGCCAGTGGCGATGCCTATGCCGACGCCTACAACGACCACCGGTCGGTCGTTGTGGTTGGCCTATACTCGCGTGGCGGCCAGCAGCAAATCTGTCGAGGAGGCAGGGTCGAACGACGTGCGCTCATAACCGCCCCACACATCGTCGACGCGCAGATTGGACCGCTCGCAGAGGGCCCGAAGTTCATCTAACAGGACAGGGTAAAGGTTGCCGACGTGAGACCGCTGGCGCCAGCAGCCCTCGTACCACAGTGTGATGTTGGTCACCTGCACGTGATCGTCGAAGAACTGGAAATGTCGTACCGAAATGTACTCCGTTCCGTCGACGCGCGCGATCCGCGGGCCGCGAACGTGGGGCACTTCCCCACGGATCAGTGCGAAGTTCAGCAGTTGTACGAACAGGCGGCCGCCGAGTCGCAGGCATCGGGCGAACTGCCCGATCGCCTCAGCAACGGCGTCGCGCGTCGACGCAGCGGCCAATGCGTTGCCCAGACAGTAGACTCCGTCGAACCCACCCGCGAGAGCTTCGTGCAAGTCGGCGTACGGGACATGTACGAAGTTGACCGGCACTGCACGGGACGTAGCGAGGCGGGCGGCTGCCTCGAGCATCTCGGCGCTGGCGTCGGTCCCGACGACGCGATAGCCCCGCTCGGCGAGCGCACACGCCTGGCGCCCCGTGCCGCAACCCGCGTCAATTAGCCCGCCTTGCCCCGGAGGCCCGAAAACATCCGCTAATACAGGCACCTCCCGAGCGAGGCGCGCGGACCAGTCGATCGACCGGTCGTATAGGTCAGGTTGGCGGAACACGTCGCCCGTGTTGTTCGAAGTAGCGTCGGTGCGCTCCACGGATGAGACTTTGCGCGCCCGCGAGAGGAATTGCAAGTGTGCCGGTCATCCTGCGACGCTACTTCGTCGATGCATCTGATGTGGCAGCTGGCTCCGCGTCCGATATGGTTGGCGACATGGCCAGGGAAACGGGCGACGGGGATGCAGGCTACCGGGCGCGGGTAACGCCCGTTGGCACTGATGTTTAGATGGCAAGGGAGCGAGTTACATGGTCACAATAGGAATGAACTACCGCGTCGTCGAGCGGAAGGAGGACATCTTCGAGCACGCCTTCAACAACGTCGTCCGCGCGATACGCACGATGGATGGGCACGCCCAGACCGACCTGTTCCGCGACATTAATGACCCGCAGCACTACCTGATTGTATCCAAGTGGAACAGCGCTGAGGCCTTTGATGAGTTCATCAACTCCGACAGCTTCAAAAACGTCACAAGCTGGGGCAAGGAGCAGATCCTCTCCGCGCACCCCTGCCACGAAATCTACGGCGAACCGGAAACCCTGGACCGTAAGGCAGAGCTCAGCACTCACCAGCGGCCAACGCGTGCGAGCTGTCCGGTGGGCGTGGCATGAGAAGCCCGGCAGCACGCCGGCTATTACAGCGCGGACTTTCCGGGTATATCGCGGGTCCCCTTGTTTCCGCCTGGCAAGGGTGATGAGGGGAGTGCCCGGTACTGGAGGCTACGGGAAGTGGTGGAGCGCTGTGGCCCGCGCGCTGCGGTCCAGCGGCGCACGGGTCGCGGGCGGTCTATCGGGGGAAGTTCTTTATATGCTCGATTGCCCTGGGGAGCACTCGTGCGAGGGCGTGGTCCAGAGGGCAGTCGAGGACGGCCCCGGCTGCCTCGCGGTGCCCACCGCCGCCGAACTCGCCCGCAAGCTCGAGCACCGTGACCCCGTTTGACCCGCGGAAGTTCAGTCGCGTTTTGCCTCTGTTCCCTTCAGTAAAAAGCATTGCCAGCCGCACGCCTGCCAGCGATCGCGGGATGTTGATCTGGTCGTCTATATCCGCGGCGGTGCATCCGGCGTCATGTATCTGCTCGTAGCTTGCAACGCTGTAGGCGATCTGCCCGCCTTCGATGACTTTCGTGTTGTCGTACACTATGCGCTGCAGTTGGAACTCGCAAAGGCGCTGGCTCCGCCAGAGACGTTCCCCGAGCTCTGCAACGTTGGCGCCGGCCTCGACGACGTCGGCGGTCGCCCGCAGGCCCGAGGGTGTAGTGGTGGGGAGCGAGAAGCCGATGGTGTCGGTTTGCATGCCGGCGTAAAGCAACGACGCCACGATCGGGCCGATCGGCATTTCAGCAGCCCGCAACAGGTAATACGCCATCTCACATGTGCTGCTCGCGTCGCCCACGACCCAGTTGACATTGCCGTAGTGTGTGTTCGTCGCGTGATGGTCGATGCTGACGATTTGCCTACCCGCCGCCCAATCGCTCTGCTTGACGACCGGATCCACGTTGCAGCGCTCGAGCTTGGCTGTATCCAGCACGATGAATCCGTCGGCTGAGGAGAAGTCATCCGGCGTTGCCAACGGCACGTCGGCCCATTCGTGAAGGAACGCTAGACGCTGCGACAGCGAGTTCTCAGGAAGGGAGGCCAGCGGTCTGCAGCGCTTCGTCGTGAGCGCCAGGGCGACTGCCAGCATTGAACCCAGAGCGTCCGCGTCCGGCACCACGTGCGCGATAACGATCGGGGAGCGCATGCCTCGGACGGCGGCGATCACCTCCGCGGGCACCGCCTGCGGGGAAAGAAACCCCCTATTGGTCAGCCCCCGGCCGGGTTGCTCGGCTGCTTCCACTTACATGTCCTTCATTGCCTCTATCAAGATATCCGCAACCTCCGGTCTGGTGAACTCAGCCGGCGGGCGCTCGCCCCGGTGGAGCATTTCCCGAACCTTGGTTCCGGAGAGAAACACCCGGTCGCCCTCGATCGTCGGAAAGGTCTTCGCGCTGACCATACCGCCGGCCCGCTGCGACCACGCTGCATGCTCGAACTTGAGCGGGGTGATCTCAAGGCCGTCTCCTGGAAGATCGTCGAAGATCTTCTGAGCGTCGTATGTGCCGTAGTAGTCACCCACTCCGGCGTGATCCCTACCGACGATGAAGTGGGTGCAGCCGTAGTTCTGCCGGAGTATGGCGTGCAGGACGGCTTCTCTGGGGCCTGCATAGCGCATGGCTGCGGGCATGACCGAGAGCATGGTATGTTCAGGGTGATAATACTTGTCGATCAACACCTTGTAACATTTCATGCGAACTTCCGGTGCAATGTCACCGTCCTTGGTAGCCCCCATCAGGGGATGGATCAACAGTCCGTCGGTGATCTCTTGCGCGCACTTCGTGAGGTACTCATGAGCGCGGTGAATTGGATTGCGCGTCTGGAACGCTACGACACTTCGCCACCCGCGTTTCTCGAATTCCCGTCGCGTCTGGGCGGGAGTCAGCCTTTGATCTGGAAACATCGGGTTATGTCGCGCCGTTACGACGTGGATGTTCCCGGCGAGGCAGGTGTCGCCCTCAGCGAGAATCACCCTGACTCCCGGATGAGCCGGGTCCTGCGTTCCAAACGCCTTGATCGCTTGCTTGTGCTTGTCCTGCTTGTACTTCTCGGAGACGGTTAGGAACCCGAGCAGTCGACCCGACCCGTCGGTGCAAGATACCCGCTCGCCGACGTCGATCGCGGCAGCGATACGGTCGTTGACGGCACATGTGATGGGCATGGGCCAGACGGTTCCGTCCGTGAGCGTCATGTTGTCGCACACGCTGTGGTAGTCCGCCTCGCCCATGAACCCCTCAAGTGGGCTCATCGCCCCGATCGCGATCATCTCCCAATCACATTGCTGCTGCTGTGTCAGCTCAATGCACGTGCGAGTTGGGGAGTCCGGTGACGCTCCTGTCCGGTCCACCAGTTTCCCACCATGCGGGGGGACTAACTCGACTCGCCCCATTCTTCACCCCTTTCGTCCAGCAAAGCACACTGAAGATTATCGGTCGTCCGTCTGACTCGTGAGTATTGCCACAGCGTAGGCGTTTCCCGGTCGCCCGGCAACCTTATCATCGGTCACTGGCTCCCAAGCAACGCCAGGCGACGCTGTTGCTCACACGTCTAGTGATGCCCCATCCCAGGCGGAAGTCCCCGAACCAAAGGGCGCCCCCAGCCTGCGCAACGCGTCGGGGGGCGGCGTGCGCGGGAGCGATGGTTGCTGGGGCAGGCTCTCGGATGCGCGAGCGTACGCTACCCCTCCATGAAAGGACACCGTTACCAGGCAAGCTTGGCGATGCGGTCCACTGCTTCCTGGATGCGTGCTTCGGTGACGGTGAGGGAGAAGCGGACGTACCCCTCGCCCGTCGGGCCCAGGCCGGCTCCGGGAACTACGACCACATTGGCCTCGTCGAGGATGCGTGCCGCTGCGGGCATCGAGTCCTCTCCGCGAGGGAGCTTTGCCCAGACGTAGAACGTTGCCGGCGGAGGTGTTACTGGCCAACCCGCCCGGCGCAGACCTGCTACGAGTATGTCACGGCGTCGGCGATAAACGTCGATCTGAGCCCTGATCTCATTCCGTTCGAGTCCTTTCAGTGCGGCGATGCCCGCTTGCTGTACCGCGCCGAAGATGCCGGAGTCGAGGTTGTTCTTGACTCGGGCCAGGGCTTTAAGAACGTCGGCGTTTCCAACGGCGAACCCCAGCCGCCAACCCGTCATGTTGAACGTTTTGGAAAGGGAATGGAATTCTATGCAAAGGTCCATTGCGCCGTCTATCTGTAGAATGCTGGGGGGGGGATCGTCGAAGTAGAGTTCCGCATAGGGCGCGTCATGGGCAACGACAATGTCGTGTTGGTTGGCGAACGCTACGACGTCCGCAAAGAAAGACAGAGGTGCCGCCGCTCCCGTGGGGTTGTTGGGGTAGTTGAGGTACATCAACTTCGCCTTTTGGCGGACCTCCACAGGGATATCTTCGAGCACTGGAAGCCAGCCGCTCCGTTCCCGCAGCAGCATCGGGTGATAGACGCCGCCGGCGAAAACCGCACCGGACGCGTACACTGGGTACCCGGGCTCAGGCACCAACACTATGTCGCCGGGGTTGACGACCGCCGTCGGCAGATGCCCGATGCCTTCCTTCGACCCGAGCAGGCCTACCACTTCACTGTCGGCGTCCAGATGCACGTCGTACCGTCTTTCGAAGAATTCAACGATGGTCTCGCGCAGTTCAATGGAGCCCGCCCCCAGCGAGTATGTGTGGTTTCGCGGGTCGTGGATTGCCTCGCCCATCCGATCCACAATGAAGCGGGGCGTAGGCGTGTCGGGGTCTCCGACGCCGAAGTCGATGACATCACGCCCCGCATGGATCGCCTCGCGCTTCTTCCGATCGATCTCAGCAAACAAGTAGGGCGGCAGGTCGGCCAAGCGCTTGGCTGCAGTTTTCAACCGGAGTCTCCTTTCGCGCGACTTCCTCCCGCGGGGTGGACCGCCCAACAGGTGCAGAACGCGGTGTCGACACGAGTGGACTTCATACGGCCCACATGTGCCGATGTCGGCTTACCGGTACGGTGTTTCATGGGTTTCACGAATACGGTCCAGTAGTTCGTCATCCGGTACAGTAGCAAAAGAAGGTGTTTTTAAGTAAAACGTATCCTGCATTTCCCTGGCAGGATGATCCTGGGGTGTAAATAATGCATCAAAATT
>JBHHXS010000072.1:0-13471 GCA_046757145.1 Phycisphaerae bacterium
CTGGCACCTGAACACGACTATGCAAGCCGCACCACATCCCAACTTGCCGAGGGTCTGCACACCGCGCGCGAGCGCGGCATCGTCCCAGTTGGCCATGGGATCATCAAGCAACAATGGCAAGTGAACCTCGCGCAGGGCGCCCAGCACCTGAGAAAGTGCTAGACGAACAGCCAAAAACAGACGGTCTTTGGCGCCGCGAGACAGGTGCAGCATGATGCCAGTCAGGTCCAACGTCTGCTGTGTCGCACGATGCATCAGCACTGGTGCCAGCGTCCGCGAAACCCCCACCAGCTCATAATCGGGCAGGAAATCTCCTAGAAGTGCGTTCAGCCGCTCAGAGAGCAGTTCCGACCAGCGCTCGTAGCTGTCCGACTGCACCTGGGCGAGCTTGCGCTGCGCGATTTCGACAGCCTGTGCGAAGCGGCACCCGCGACGCAGCTCCTCTCTTACCCGGCGCAGCTCGCCGTCGATGTGCGACATCCTCCCGGCATACTCCTTCAGAAACGCCCGCGCCTCCTGCCAGGTGTGTGCGAACGACTCCCGCTTACGCTCTATGTGTTGATCGAGCCGCGCTCTACCTTCGACCACGTGTTCAGTCCGCAGGGTGTCGCAGTGCCAATCGGCGAAACTGCGACCGTCCGGCGGAGCACTCGCGTCAGGGGATTGCCCCTCGAACGAGACCCAGGCCCCGTAGTCCGCGAGGCGGGTGAGAAGTTCGCGGGCTAGGCCCTCATGAAGCCTGTCTTCATGCTGATCCCGCTGTGAATGCCGGTAAACGCTGCCGCCCATCGCTTGCAGTTGGGTGTTGAGGTGCGATACACGATCGACCAGCTCGTCACGCTTCGCGTCGGGCAACCTGCGCTGGCACAACGCTTCCAATTCAACAACCCGGCGACGTCGATCCGCAGCCCGCTGAGCTTTTTGCTCGAACTCTCGCCGGGCCGCCGCCAGCTCCTCACGCGTGATCAGCTCATTAGCCGACGTCGGCGAACGCAGCGGCACACCCGCCCGCTCCAACGTCGCAGCTATGGTTGCCTCCACATCGCGTACCGATGCCCGCAGGTCTGCCGCTTCCCCTGCGAGTCCGCGCGCGCTCGTACGGGCAGAGGCCAGCTCCTCGTTTAGAGCGCTCCAGCGCCACACCTGATTCGCCAGGCACGTAGCCGATTCGGTACTCACCCGTTCAACAGGCGTCTCCTGGCCGACGTCCGCCAGCCAGCTGGCCCATTGCCGCTGATGTGCCTGAACATTCTCTCCAGCCTCGGCTAGGCGTGCATCGGCACGCTCCAGTTTTTCTATACTGTCGGCATGGGACAGGTAGAACGTCACGCCAGCCAACAACTGCTCGCGCGTAAGACCCTGCCGGGACGCGACTAGGTCGACCGCCTCGCACGTCCGGCACTCGACCTCGCGAAGCTCCGCCAGGCGACGACGTGCGATCTCGACCTCGTCGGTCAGGTGATCGTAGCGAGACGCATGCAGTTTCCGGGAGCTGAGAATACACCAGGCTCCTGCCGCTGCTGCGACGATCATCGCCACGGCAGTGGCAGGCACCGTAGCACCCACCCCCCATTGCATAGCGCGACTCAGGGCGATTGCGATGACCACACCTGCGACGAGTCCTCCAACGACGAGTGCCAACCCCTGCCGCCTACGGCTTCGCCGCTGCTCCCCTATCAGCTCGATACCTCGTGCTGCCTCTTGAATGCCCCGCTCTGTCTCTTCACGTCTGTGCTTCAGCGAGGCCAGATCAAGCTCGAATCGGTGAAGTCGCTCGCGCTCCTCCGTTTCGAGCAGCCGGTACGAGTCGCGGGCCTCGATCAGCCGGTTGATAGCACAACCGGAAGTCTCCAACTCTTCGACAATGGCCTCGCGCCTGGTGCGGCACTCCTCATCGACTAGTACTGCGCGATTGAACAGAGCGAGCGCGGATCGCAAGTCATCCACTTGATCAGCTAAAACGCTGCAAGGGACCAGCCCTTCCATCTCGCCCTCGCGATCGCGTAGATGAGATTCGCACAGCGCTTGCTTGGCAGCTACGGCATCGAGCTGTTTGCGCAACTGCGCCTCTCGTTCGAATAGACGCGTAACCTCGACCTGGGCTTCCGCGGGGAAGGACCTGACATCTTCGTAGCGTTCGAGTTCCTTCTGAGCTTTCTCGATCATGTCCGCCAACTTGTCGTCCGCATCGATGGTTGTCTGAAGATCGCGCGTCTGGATGGTCTTCTCAAGCAGAGTGAGCCAATCACGCGCCTCGACCATCTTCTCAAGCGCCACCCGGTCTCGTTCGGAGGCGTCGATCTGTTTGGCGAGCTGTTCACGCCGAAGCGTCAGGGAGCGTCTCTGGTTTTCGTAGTCGCGCACGACTTCCTCAAGTCGCTGCCTGACGCGAGGCCATTGGCGGGCATGCGCAAGATGGCTCTGCGCCCAATGGTCTAGCCCGGACAGCGTCCGGTACTCCTCAAGCGCCTCGGCTAGACGATCCTGAGCCGCTGTCGCTGAACATTCGGCATGGGTCGAGGTCGCTACCGACTCCAAATGCTGCACAAGGTGGGCCGTGTCGGCTGCCACCGCCTCCAGATCACCCTGACGCACGAGCACCGACCTGCGGAAGTCGTCACGCCCGATGCGAAACAGCCAATCTCCCGGCGAAGCAGCCTCACGCCTCATCTCGTCCGTGACCTCTTGGTGATCCCGGTAAACCGTGGCACGATCAATCGAAGTGCCCGCTGCGTCCAGGATATGGTGTTCTATGCGATAAGTGTGGTCGTCATCCCGCAGCGTGAGCGTGATGCGTGAGGCCCCGCCGGACCACGGAGTGAATCGCTCGCGCAGCTCGCGGCCTTCCCGCGTGCGGGCCGACGGCAGACCGTACAGTGCGGTCTCAATCGCAGCCAGCAGGGTCGATTTGCCCGCCTCGTTCGGGGCAAGGACGAGATTCGCTCGATTCGGAGCAATCTCCAGCCCGCATCTGCTCAAACAGCCGAACCCGATGACATCAACGCGGCTAATCCACATCGTGTTCCTGCGTAGCTTCCGGTTCACTGACGGCCGCGGGAGGCCTGAGCGATCGTCCGCGCAAGGCAAGCCGGCCATACCTCAACGCCGACTCTAGAAGCTCACGCCGGTCCGCGTCGCCACAACACTCAATCTCCCCACGCAGTAGCCGGACGTAACTACTCTCAACGGTCGCGCGTTCGCCGCCCGACACTGTGGGGAGAGTCGCCTCCGGATCGGTTTCGTCACTCAACGCAACGTGCCGGAAGTGCGGGCTGAGCCTCTCCGCTATGGACCCTGCATCCAAGGGCAGACTGCTGCAACCTGTAAGGCGAACCGAGACGATATCCTCTCCCGTCAGTCCGCTCCGCCGCGCCGCCGCCAACGCGCGCACGCAGGCGTCATCAGTGCCTGTAAACGGCGGCTCGCCAGCGACCGCCAGTCGTGCAATCCGCCCGGGGTGGACGTTCACGAATTCGACCTGCGAACCCTCGGCCCGCAGCGTCACGACCAGCAGGCCTCCGTGCGGATCTTCATCCATCTCACCGGGAACCGCTGCACCTGCATAGGCTCCCACAAGTCGGCCCTCGTACTCGATCGGAAGATATCGGTGGTAGTGGCCCACTGCCGCATAGTCAGCCCCCAGCTCGGCTAGCTGCGGTGCTGTAAAGGGCAGGGTCGTTCGCCTGTCCTGCCTCGTTCCCTGAAGGGCACCGTGCACCAGTAGCACACGATAGCGGGCATCGTTCGTCAAGACGACGTCCGTCAGGGGCGAGTCGCTCGCCGCGTGATAACCCTCGACGCGATGGCCGTATACTACGAGCTCACCATCGATCACAGAGCGAGGCGTCAGCCCCCGGCTGGAAAAGACCCATACATTGTCCGACCAGCGTCGAAGGCCCAGCCGTTCCAACGCCGCGTTGTTCCATACGCTCATCGGACCGAACGCGTCGTGATTACCCGGGGACACAAGAACGGGACGCTGCAAGCACTCGAACAGCGCTTGAACTTCGCTTACCAGCTCTTCACTTACTTCGGGACGGTCGAACAGGTCGCCCGGAATCAACAGCACAGCCGCGTCGCGCTCTAGCACAAGTTGACATGCGCGATCAAGGGCATTCAGTGCCGCACGTTCAAGTGAATCGCGAACGCCGCTGGGCAGATCGAGACCTCCGAGCGAACGCCCGAGATGAAGGTCGGAGATCTGCACTAGTCGCACGCTGCCCTCCCTGGACTACGCCGCCCGCTACGGTCCGAATCCAACCTTACGCCCTCTCACGTCGACCGTCCCCATCGGCCGCGATATCAATTGACGCGCGACGCACCTAATCCACGGTGTCATGCGGTGAGAGCATCGTCTCCTGCGGTGCGGGCCTCTCCCCGCCGCTACTGCGGTTCCTCACGTGGGTAAGCCAGATCAGAACAACAACTGCCGCCGTGAGCATCAGCGCTACCACCCACGTCACCGAGATCCGACCGACGCGCCCAGCACCGTCGGATGTGGCGTTACGCGGGGGAGCTTCTGACTGTCCCAGCGCAGAGGTCAGCTCCTGAATAGGCGCCGCAGGCTTCAGCAGAGGCTCAGTTGCAGCCACCGCCGCCTGCGGGGTAAAGCGGTCCCGGGTCGTCGGTCGAACCGAGCTTGTTCGACCATCACACTGCTCGAACGTAAGTTGAGACAGGCAGGCGGGACAATGTGTGTCTTCCGTACGCACCTCCTCGTAGCAGTGCCAGCACCGATCAAAGTAGCGGCACAATCCGGGGGTTTCGACGGCGAAGCGCCATTGAAAGTCCGTGGCTGGACCACGTACGATGGATGTCTCGGTGAGAACTCCTCGCCGAATCTGCCGGATGATGCGCTCGAGGCTAACCCCGGGGAACGGACGCACGTGCTCGAGCACGTACCACGGGCCGGCGTGTGAACGCATCTTGGCTAGCATCGCTTCGCTTAGGTCCTGGCCGCAGTAACTGCATTCCGTACCGTCGCGCTGCACGAGCTGCCCGCACGATACGCACGGCTTTGCATGGCCGTGCCAGACCTCTCGGCCTAGAGCGCTCAGCGGGCCTATGCCCGCACGTGCCCCCACTTCCAGCGCGTGATTCCCGGGCGGCGGCTCCCCACCATCAGCCTGCCAGGCGGCTTGGGCACCACCGCTCCCCTCAGGCGGCGCCCCCATAAACACCTCTCGCTCACTGAGTCCTCGGACACGAATCGCCACCCCTACCACATGCCCTTGGTGTCCACGATCAATCCCTACCACGTTCCAGGCGAGTCGCCGGGTATGTTCGCCAAGTATGTGCCCCCCGGCTGGAAGCCGCCGGATGATCTCAGCCAACATCGGCCCACAGCCCGGGGTGTCCAATTCTAGCGCTACCCGGAGCGCTCGACAAGCACTCTCCGGCCCAGCCCGTGGCGTCGGCCCCCACACTTGAATTGGCGCGTGGGGCACTCCATAATACCCATAGGCTGTGCGCCCCACGATTTCCTTGACTCCAAAACGAGAGGCTGGCCATGAATGATGGCTTAGGTGCGGTATGCGACGAATTCTACGTCAATAGCCGGCTTGCCTTGAAGCTTGATATGGCGCTCGAGCGCGAGACAGTACTCCATTTCTTCGACCGACTCCGCAGACAGTACCCCGCGTTGGCAAAGCTCCGTCGGCGAGGGGACAGTTGTTTGCTACTCGAGGAGGACGACGCCGCCGGCAAGGATGCGCACAGATGGGTCAGGCTCGACCGGCGCAGTCTGCGGTTTGGCCAGTGCGCTCCGAATGATACGAGCGACGTGCGGCAGTTCGCAGATCTGATCTTAAACCAGGCGCCGTATCATCTTTCCTTCAGCGAGATTGACTTCGATCATCTGGCCTTGGCCTACGGGTACGACCTTGAGTACTGCGGCAATCATGATCAGCTAGTCGCCGAAACCTTCTGTAGCGACCAGAGGGGCGCCAGCTTCCTGTTCGGGCGGGAGACTGCACACATCATAGACGCCCAGCCCTATTTCGGGATCGCGCTTTCCAGGCAATGTGACCTGCAGGCCTATGTCGAGATCAAATCGCGCACCACCACTTACGAGGTACGCAACGACGCGTACGAAAGCGAGCCGATTAGCGTCTTGTTTACATTACGCAAGTACTGGGGCGTGGGGCAGTCGCTCTCACTGACCGACACACTCGGCACGCTGTTCGACACTGCTGACGAGCTGGCTGCGGAAACCATCATTCCCGCGTTTGTTAATCCGCTAGCTGCGGCCATTGCAAGTCAGCCGTGACACGCAGCCGCACTGAGCAACCGGTCGAATTCGTGAGGGACGGGAAACGCCACGCCGGCGCCACCAGGGGATGAGCATGCCGAACGCCGCCCACGACGATGAACGATTCATGCGCAGGGCGATCAACGAGGCGCTCGCAGCGCGAGAACAGGGCGAGGTCCCCGTGGGGGCCGTCGTCGTGCGCGCCAACCGCGTGATAGGGCGCGGCCACAACCAGCGCGAGACGCTTAAGGATCCCACCGCCCATGCGGAGATGATAGCGTTGACAGCGGCGGCGAGCGCAATGGACAGTTGGCGGCTCGAAGACTGCACCATCTACGTTACGCTCGAACCATGCACCATGTGCGCCGGGGCAATCGTGCTCGCGCGAGTGGAACGCCTCGTGTTCGGAGCGACCGATCCCAAAGCCGGGGCGTGTACCTCGCTCTATACCATTCCCACCGATCAGCGCCTGAATCACCGCGTCATACTGACGTCAGGCACTCTTGCCGATGAATGTAGCGCCCTTCTAGGCGAGTTCTTCGAGGCTCAGCGCGCACTCGGGAAGGAATAGAACCAGCAAGGAGGCAGCAGCAGGCGTCGCCCCTGCGCCGACGTCGGCGCTCCTGCCGCTGCATACCTGGGGCGCCGCGCCAGGCGTACCAACGATCGGGCCCACGGGCCGCCGACGTTACCGTCGTGAAGAGCACATTGCGTTGAGTTCACGCCGGGCGGCCGGCTGGCGCAATCACGCCTTCAAGCGGTGACGACGCGCTCGCGTAGCGCTTTCGCGGGATCCTTTCCGCCCGATAGGCCAAACGTCCCGCCTGCACAGCGTGGCCCATAGCCTTGGCCATCGATACCGGATCGCCGGCGCCGCCGATGCCGGTGTTGAGCAGCACGCCGTCGGCGCCGAGTTCCATAGCGATCGTGACGTCTGAGGCGGTGCCCACGCCCGCGTCAACGATTACCGGGTAGTCGGCGTCACCGTCCTTGAGATACTCCAGACACAGACTGATGTTGGCCGGGTTGAGGATGCCCTGCCCGCTGCCGATCGGGGAGCCCAGCGGCATCACGCTGGTAGCTCCGGCTTCCTTGAGACGCTGCGCTAGAATGGGATCGTCATTGCTGTAAGCCAGCACCTCGAAGCCTGAGCTGACAAGTTGCTCCACAGCCTGCAGAGTACCGACCGGATCGGGAAGTAAGGTCTTCTTGTCAGCGAGCACCTCGACCTTAACCCACTTGGCCCCGGGGTTGTTAAGCCCCTCGAGCAACTCCCGACTGAGTCTCGCCGAGCGTATCGCGTCTTTGGCGCTGAAGCAGCCGGCGGTGTTCGGCAGCACGGTGTATCGGTCGGCGTCGAGGTGATCGAGAATACTCTCGGGCTTAGTGGAGCCGTCGGATGCCAGCACGTCCCGCCGGATGGCCACTGTCACGACTTCGCATCCGGAAGCATCGAGGGCGGCACGCATGAGGTCAAAGCTGGCGTACTTGCCGGTACCTACGAACAGCCTCGAGCCGAATTGAAACGACCCCACTCGATAATGATCTGCTAACACGCCCCGCCTCCTACGAACGTAACAACCTCGATCCGATCTCCATCGCGCACTACTGCGTCGGCATAGTCCTTCCTTGGCACAATATTCTCATTGATCTCCACAGCGACGCGCCCCGACTCTATCCCCAGACCGCGTAGCATATCAGCTACAGTCGCTCCTTCGTCGAGGCTTCGTTGTTCGCCGTTCAGGATTACTTGCATTGCCGTTTGATGCGTCCCTGGAAACCAGGCAGCAGAGGCCGCATTCTATGCATAACAACGTCTTAGCTCAACTCCGGTCGTCCCAGGCGGCACATACGGTCCGACCGTCCGTGCCCTTCATACGCCTTTTGTTTTGGCGAGGCGCCCGGTCGAACGCCCGCGAGCGCACCGCGCGGCCGGAGTGTCTCCGCACTACTCTTTGCGCTGGCTCATGATGCGAATTCGGCGGCTCAGTTTATCGTAGAACTGCAGAGCAACGGCTTGCTCTGCCTTGACGACATCGTCGGCGCCGAGCTGAGACGCCCTCATCCCCTTCGAGGAATAGTTCGTCCGGGCGATGATGTAGATGTCCGGCTGCAGGCGGCGCGCAAGTGAAGTGGCCGCAAGGACGGCGTCTTCATCGGGAATCGTAAGCGCCAGCACCGCAGCGGAGGCAAGACCCGCCTGGTTCAAGGTCTCCGCGTTGGTGGCGTCCCCCTCGATGATGTGTCGGCCTAGCTTCTTCTGCGACGCTACCGTCACCGGATTGCGCTCCAGTATCACGTAGAGCACCCCGGCCCGTTCCAACAGGTCAGCCACACAGCGTCCCGCCAGCCCGAACCCCACGATGATCACGTGCCCGTCGATGTGAACCTCGAGAGAATCCGAAGGGACACGCTGCACCACAAGCTTGGTTCCCTCGGGCCAATTGACGGGTCCACAAAGCTGCACGCCTCCCCCCTGAAAGACCGCATCTTGAGTCGAATCATCCATATGCATCGTTCCCGCTGCCCGGTACCGCGCACAGGCGATCCTCGTCAAGGCGGGGTCCGCCTGCTGGCACCGCGTACATCTTCTTTTTAACGGCGTTATCTCGCAGGAGACTACAGCCTGGCGCGGGAATACCGTCTGATGGCCTCAGCCACAATATAGAAGGACCCGGTGATACATATCAGATCTTCCCGCGTTACAGCACCGAGCGCGATGCGCATCGCCCCTTCCAGGGAGGGTGCGACCTGGGCCGTCTTGCCAGAGGTCTCCGTATAGTGTGCGGCAAGCTCGTCGGGGTCAGCCGATCGCGGTGACCCAGTGCTGGTGAAGATCATTTTGTCCGCGCCAAGCTGAATCTGTCGGATCATGCCCGAAATGTCTTTGTCCCTATGGCAAGCGAAAATCATCACCATCGAGTCGTATGAGATGTTCTGGCCGATGGCGCGCACCAGTGCATGAACACTGGCAGCGTTGTGGGCACCATCTACGAGGATGCGGGGGCGCTCACAGATAAGCTGCATACGTCCGCGCAGCTTGACGCTGGCCAGCCCGGCCAACGCCGCCTGATCATCGATCGTAAAGCCGCGCGATTTCAGGCTATCAAGCATCCGAAGCGCCACCGTGCAGTTTAACGCCTGATGTTCCCCCAGAAGGGGCACGTGCAGGTGCTCAAACCGGCTAGTGGGAGTCGTCATGCAGATCCTCGCGTGCCGCCCGACCTCCCGCGAAAACTCGAACCGGTAGCTGAAGGACACGTTCTCGTTTGAAAACACCAGAGGCGCTTCCGCTTCCGCAGCCTGCTCGACCAGGGCGGCCCGGACGCTGGAACGCTGTGGCGCGCTCACCACCGAGACCCCCTTCTTCATAATGCCCGCCTTCTCCTTCGCAATCGAGACGAGGTCGTTGCCCAACTGAAGAAAGTGATCGTAGCTGATGCTGGTTATTCCGATTACTTCCGGCTGGATGACGTTGGTGGCATCAAGCCGTCCACCCAGTCCAGTCTCTACGACGGCCAGATCGACGTTCTCTGCCGCAAAGTAGTGGAACGCCGCGACCGTGAGCACCTCGAAATACGTCGGGGCCGCAACCCGAGCCTTCGTCGAGGCGGCAACGACGGCGCCGATTGCCTTGGCGAAGGCACTCTCAGAGATCATCGAACCGTCCACGACGATCCGCTCGCGCACATCAAGCACGTGGGGGGAGGTGTAGAGGCCGACTTTGATCCCGCTCGCCCGGAGCATCTCAGCGAGCATCGCAGCCGTGCTGCCTTTACCCTTGGTACCCGCAATGTGCACGCTCTTGAAAGCCCGATGCGGATTGCCCAAGGCAGCGAGAAGCTTGGCCGTCCGGGAGAGTCCGAAGTTGGCCGTGTTGTACTCGGCCCGAAGCGCCCGCTCGTAGTTCGTGAGTGAATCTAAATAATTCACTGCTGAACGAAACGTGCGAATTTGTCGAGTGCCAGTTTTAGTTTTCTGGGAACGCTTTGTTCTGTCGAGTGTAGCTCTAGTCATAAGCCCAATTGTACTCTCCCTGCGTTAACCCGTCAATGCAGAATAATCGGCAAAGTCTGCCCGATCAGCAGCGCCCGGCACCCATGGACGTAGTTCAAGCTCATGCATTACAGGAACTTACACTACGCTGATCAGCAACTGCGGCACCCCATCCTGGCCATGTGCCGGGCCATGGCCATCCCCACCATTATACGTCCGTCGCGTCGATTCGGTGCGATAAACTGCCGTTCTTGCCGCTTCGCCCGTCCGCCACCGCCCAGCTTCGCTGTGTGCGCGATCCTCTCAGGGCGGGGTCCACCGCAGTTATCGGCCCTCCGAGGCGTTTGTTCAACGGGAATGGTAGAATCCACGCAATGTATCACCTGCGCATAGAACTCCCGGCTGTCGTCACTCGCGTAGTAGTAGGACCGAACGCCTTGCGAAGCATCGGGCAGGAGATCCTGCAGCTGTTCGCCCGGGCTTTGCCGCCGTCGGTCTTTGTGCTCACTGATGACCGTGTAGGACCGCTTTACTACCCACTCGTGCGCGAGTCGCTCTCGCGCGCCGGCTTCGCATGCGATCATTATGAGATTCCAGCCGGCGAGGCTGCCAAAGCGCTGTCAGTTGCCGAGCAGGTGTACCGTGCTTTTGTCGCTGCTAACGTCAGCCGAGATGCCGTCGTGCTTGCACTGGGAGGCGGCGTAGTCAGCGACCTTGCCGGATTCGTTGCAGCCACATGGATGCGCGGCATACGCTTCGTCATATGTCCGACCACGCTGGAAGCCGACGTGGACGCTGCGATCGGCGGGAAAACGGGCATCAACATCCCGGGCGGCAAGAACCTGGTCGGGGCGTTCCATCACCCACTCTTGGTGGCAATCGATCCCTGCTGCCTACAGACGCTCGATTCGCGCGACGTCTACGCCGGACTCGCGGAATCGGTGAAACACGCCCTCATTTCATCTTCGCAGTTCCTCTTATGGCATGAGGAGCACGCCGGGCGGATTCTCGAGCTCGCCCCCGACGTGACGGGTGAGCTGATCAGGCAGAACATCGAGATCAAAAGCCGCATCGTGACGCGTGATCCGACGGAACAAGGTCAAGATCGGGCGATGCTCAACCTCGGGCACACAATCGGGCACGCGATCGAGGAATGCTGCGGCTACGCGATGCGCCATGGTGAATGCGTGTCCCTGGGGCTGGTGGCGGCGTGTCGCCTTTCGCGCTCATTGGGTCTGCTGGAGCCGTCGACGGTTGCACGTGTGGAGGATCTTCTTACGCGCTTGCGCCTGCCGATTGTTTTGGCCCAGGCGATCGAAACGGGGGCCATCTTAGCCACCCTGCGCAGAGACAAGAAAATCCGACAGGGGCAAACACGGTTTGTGCTCCTTGACGGAATCGGTAATCCCGTCATTCGCGACGACATCGACGAGACATCCATCGTGCGGGCGTACGAGTCGCTGCTGCCCTGACGAAGACGTCGATGAGCCTCATGGGCAGGGGTGGTAGCAGGCGATGTCGATGTACCTTTCGCCCTGTAGCGCTCGAATGGCCATCAGAACGTCGGTGACGTTGATCAGTTGTTGGGGTTCGCACGTTGTCCTGCCGCTGAGGTCGTCGGTAGCGACCGTGCTGTAGGTATACACGCCCTGAATCGCCAGGACTATCAGCTGAATGTCCGAGACGTTGACGAAGACGTCATTGTTGGCGTCGCCCCACCTCCACATGGTCGCGCTCGCGGGTAGGGAAACATCGGGGTTGGTGACCGTGCCGCAGTCGCCCCGCACCGCGTAGGTTACGGGTGCCAATGCCGCTCCCACCCAGTCGCTGGGAACGATGCCCTCACCCGTGACGTACACTCGGCCCGGCATGCAGCTCTCGTCGAGCACGCACACTGATCCATCGGTGCAGTTCTGGGCGGATACGCTGCAGGGTCCCGTGTTACTGCACGCCCCGTGATCGCAGTCGCTGTCCACCGTACACGGTAGACTCGACTTGCTACACCGCATCACCGAGGCGCTCCAGTCGTCAGGCGTCATGAACGCGGCATCGGTAGGATCATCAACAAGGGTGGCCACCAGGCCATCCGGCAGCCCGTCATCATTCACGTCGACCGTCGCGAACGTACCTGCCACGCAAGCGTCGCCCAACTCGCAGAAGTCTACACGCACACACTCGGACATATCGGTGCAGTTCTGAGCGGCGAGGCTGCACTCCGAACCGTCGTCGCAGAAGCCAAAATCACAGTCTGCGTCGGTAAGGCATGGGTTGTGTCCGAAGCTGCAAGTGTTGCAGTCTGCATCGGTTCGGCACATCGCCCCAGTGCCGCCGCATCGGAGAGAACCGACATACCTGGCGACCCCGCCGGGGCATTGCGGTTTCACGAGGATGGCCTGCGGTACGGCCGAACCGATGGGCCCGGGAGTGATCGCAAGGTAGCGCGAACCAGCCGCCTCAGCCAGCGGGGGGGCGCAGGCACCGGAAAGACATGTGTGGGTCGTCTCGTCACAGACCGCCCCCGGGCACGGGTCGACGCCCGGGACGCAGAACCTGTCGGCACAGGTCTCCACGCCGGTGCAGAAAGCGGAGTCATCACAATGTGTGTCCGTCGTGCACTCAACGGGGAAAGTCAGCTGCGCGTACAAGCCGATGTCCGCTACGTCCTGGTCCGTGCCGCCCGCACTGAGCCAGCTCATCATGGTCCCCTGCGGCAGCCCCACCCGTACCTCATGCAGTAGTTGCCACGGATCGTTGACGGCGACCGTGCCGACCCACTCTGGGTCGGAAGACGTCCCAAAGTTGATCGCGGTGCCGTCAGGGCCGTGGCACACGCCGCATGCGACGGCTGCCTGAACCCTGGACGCAGCTCCAGGCGGGCCCGACTCGTATAGAGTCGCTGCCTGGGCTGCATCGCCCAAGAACTGGCCCGCCGCGTCGATGTACAAGTCAGTGTCTATCGCCAGTTCTTGGACAAAGTAGATTACGTCCCAGATGTCCTGCTCCGTCATGCCGGCTGCGGCAAACCCGTGGCCGTTTTGGATCGTAGCGCCATCTTCGGCAATAAGAGCAAACATCTGTTCCGGGGTCATTGCGGATCCGAACACGCCGCCGATCCCCGTGAAATGCGGTCCTGAACCGTAGGCGCCCGAAGCACCCTTATAGTCCCACCCGTGACACTCCTTGCATCGGTGAGTGTCGCTGCCGCTCTGTTCGCCCGCAGGTGGA
>JBHHXS010000073.1:0-13338 GCA_046757145.1 Phycisphaerae bacterium
AGCTCGTCCCCAAGGCCATCGCCTTGCCCTTGTGTGTCGGTCTGAGAGACTACACAGCGCCCGGATGGCGTCTCACCGGTCGGGGGTTTTTGGGGGGAACGGGCGGCCTTGTTTGGCGGTCCCGCGTCGACTACTCTTCCGCAACCGGAGGCGGTGGATCACGCGCCGAGACGGGCCGGATCCGCCATGGATCCCGTGAAAAGGTTGCGCCGGCACGCGCGCGAGTCGGTGCAATGCAGCGACGACCCGCACGGAGCCTAATGCTCTTGCGAGGTTGCGCAGCCAGCCGCTCCGCGGATAAGAAAGGAGACGTACGTGAGGGTAACGCCCGCTGACTATCTATTAGCGTTACTGTGCTCGTCCGCGCTGGCGGTGCCGGCCCAGGCGACGGGGCGCCGGTTCACTTACACCTACGAGGCCAGGACCATGCCCAAGGGGGCCTGGGAGTACGAGCAGTGGATAACGTGGAAAACTGCCAAAGAAGCGGATCGCGACTTCGATCGATTCGACTTCCGTCATGAGCTCGAGTTCGGTATTACCGACCGGCTGCAACTCGCGTTCTATCTGTCGGACTGGCGTTACGAGGAGAGCTCGAACAGACGTCGGGGTGATTGGCGCAATGTGGCTGTCGAAGGCATCTATAACCTGACGAACCCCGTCACTGACCCTCTCGGTCTGTCTCTCTACGGTGAGGTGGAGGTAGGGGATGAGAAGCTGGAACTCGAGGGCAAGCTGATTGTTGAGAAGGATATCGGGCGTATCGTACTGGCCTACAATACGGTGCTTGAAGCGGAGTGGGAAGGACACCACCTAGACGAGGACAATGGCAAGATCGAACAGAGTGCGGGATTGAGCTACCAGTTCTCGCCACGCCTGATGGCCGGCATCGAGCTGCTGCACGAAGTTGAAATGCCCGATTGGCGCGGTGTGCGGGGAAAGGGCATCCTCTACCTTGGGCCCAACGTCTCCTATCGCTCCAAGGGGTGGTGGGCGACGCTGACACCCTTGTTCCAGGTAAGCGATGTTGAGGAGGAGCCGGATTTTCAAATGCGGCTCATCTTCGGTATCGACATAGGCAATGGTAAGTAGCCCGTGCCGGGACCCGGGTCCAACAACGAAGGTCGAAGCAGGCCCCATAGGGTACACGTCAGTGTCTGATCAACTGTCTGATCAAGTGAAGAGTGAGTCTCTCGTCAAACGGGCTGTGGCTGGTGTGACCCTGGCTGCGCTTCTGGGGGCTCTTCCTTGGTTGTCAGGCTGCTTGACCCTCGAACAGATGGCACCACCCGTCGACCACGAGTTTCAAGCGATCGCCCTGCGCCGCGGTGTGGATAGCGCGACGCTGGAGTTGGGTCGTAGGGTCTACCTGTCCGACTGCGCGCGGTGCCATGGCGTGGAACCGGTCGCCCGCTACTCCGTAGAGCAGTGGGGTGAGATTCTCCCTCGTATGGCGCAAGAGAGTAAGCTGGATGCAGAGCATAGGGAGGCGTTGGAAGCATACGTAATGGCGGCACGAATGATACTGGAAGAGCGGGCGCGGCGCGAGTCCGCTGGTGTGCGCGAAGGGGAGACAACGCTCGGCCGAGGCATCAGTCGGCGATGACTCGATCACACCCGAGCCGAGGACGTGGCGTGGTCTGCCGTTGTAGCGTGTCGCCCCGGGGAAGTTGGGACCTTCGATGATAAGGAAACAGATGATGCCGGAGATTTCGACTTGGTGGAGGAAAGTGTTGACGTTTTCTTGCGGTCTGGTATTCGCAAGCGCCGGAGGCTGCCTGCCTGAGAACTTCTTCGCCGAAAAGGCCGGCGAGATAGTGAACGGTCTGATCGTCTCGGGGATCAACATGGCACTGGCTGATTCCGGGCTGCAGATCTAGGCGACCGCGCGCGAGCCGGGACCAAGGCCCCAAGCCTCGAGCACAAGCGCGGGTCTTAAGCACCGGTTGCCTGCGCTCCCGGCTTGTAAAGACGGCGCGTACGGCAGGGCCCAAGCCATGAACGTGCTCGACTGGCTCTTGGAACCGGATGCCCCCGGTGTTGCGTACCTCGCGCGCCGGCAGCTGCTTGCGGAAGACCCCGCCAGCCGAAAGATGCGGTCGCTGCGCAAACGCTGCAATGAGTACGCACCGGTGGCAAAGATGCTGGCCCGCGTGGAGGACTCCCTGCACAAGCGCAACTACGCCAAGTACACGGGCGCATCGTGGACGCTCATATTTCTTGCAGAGATGTACGCGGATGGCCGCAGCAAGCGGGTCCGCCGCTTGGCTGAACACGTGCTGGACACGCAGTTGCCCAACGGCGGCTTCTCCGTCTCCGACGAGCGTCGATACGAGATCGTGTGCCTTACCGCCAACGTACTGCGGTCGCTGGTACACTTCGGCTATAGCAATGATGATCGCGTAGTGCGCGGGTATGAGCGGTTGATCGAGCGGATCCTTCTTCACGGCGGCGTGCCCTGCGTTGTCCTTGACCAGCTGCTGCATACTTCGTGCAAGATGACGCTGCCGCAGACGCTTCGCTGTTTCACTGTCACTCCTGAGCGTCTTCCCAAGCGGAAAGCTCAGAAGGTGCGTGACCTTCTAGTGAATCAACTTCTGGCGGTACGGGTCTATAAGTACGTCCGCCCGGATGCAAAGTCTTTTTGCGCTGCAGTGGGGTTGCGGCCGAAAGGAATGAAGGTGCGTGAACTCAAGGCGAATTGGTTGTCGCAGCACCCGATTGAAGATCGAGACCTTCTCCCGAAGCCCGGGTGGCTGCGATTCGGCTTTCCCCGCAACTACAACCCCGATCTGCTGGAGGCGATGCTGGCCCTGGCGGAGGCGGATGTCGCGCTCTCGCCGGTGCTTGAAGACGCCCTCGACCACATCGAGCGGAAACGGCTGGGGAGCGGGCGCTGGACGTTGGAGGCTTCGCTCAACGGCAAGATGCTCGCCGACGTCGAGACCAAGGGACAACCCTCGAAGTGGCTGACGCTCAGGGCGTTAATTGTGCTCCAACACTTCGGACGAGTCGAGGTGTGAAGCGCCGGTCGTCATCGCCGGGCCTATATCGCCCAGAGAATGTTGTCAAGCAGTTTCTCCACGAGGGCCCGTTCATCTGAGAGACTTCGCGACGTTGGCGACGTGCGATCTTCGAGTTCGGCGGCCAACGCGTCGAAGTACGGGAGAAACTCGGTGAGGCGCGTGATGGCACGTTCGCGATCTGCTGCCGGGATGAAGAAGCCCCCCCACTGATAAACGTCATTACAGGCGTTGCGCAGGACCAGGGCGGTATTGAGCAGCAGTACTGCGCGCTGGGAACCTTCGGTTTCAAAGTAGCTCTCGGCGGCATCGGGATCCAGCCCCGCCGGAAGCACGGCGCGCACAATCGGGGGGGTCTCAGTCTCGCCCTCGGGAGTGGTGTAGGCCAGGGCGATCTCAGCGACGGTGTTGTCGACCGTGAAATCGACGAAGCCCCCGGCCCGGACGCGTACCAGGATTGCGCCGCCTCCCTCGCGGCCACTGAGAAACAGTGTTGGCACCGACAGGTCCACGGTGTGGCCGATCGGGCCCGAAGTCGGAACGCCATATATGTCCTCGATGTCGAATTCGAAGGGGACCGCCACCGTCAATTCCACGTCATACGCCACCGGTGTAACCAGGTAATCGAATTCCTCGTCGAACACCGAGACAATCCGTTCATAATCACTCAGAAAGAAGTAGTTTCCTCCGCGGACCTGCGAGATTTCAAACGCTACTTCGTGGCCGAAATCCACACCCACCCCGAAGATGGTGGCACCGATGTCTTCGGCGGCGTACTGATTCATGGTGTCTATGAATTCCGTGGTGCGGTCCTTGTTGGCGGTTGTGAGCAACGCGTCGGTGAAGACGATGAGTCTGTTAGATCGGATGCTGTTGCGGTGCTCGTCCGCGACGCGGTAGCCTCTCTGAAGGCCTCCCACCAGATCGGTTCCCCCGCCTGACTCGATCCCGTCAAGGGCGGACTTGATGGTTGCAAGGTCGTTCCCGGCAGCGGCGTCCAAGATGGTGGCAGAGGCGTGGTTGAAAACAACTATGCTCACCTGATCGAGCCCGCCCAGCTGCGCCAGCAGGCGGTCGACGGCTATCTTGACTGCATCGAGCTTGGTGGTGTCACTGCGGATGTCGACGAACTCTCCCATGGAACCGCTGCGGTCGATCACCAGGCACAGATTGAGTGACGGGCGCTCAAAGGTTTCGGCGTCCAGCAGAGTGCCGAAGCCCAGCTGAACCGTCGCAAGCGGGCTGAACGTGTCGAAATCCTTGTTCCACGCCACCGCGGTCGCGGCATAGAGAAGCCCGGCATCCTCCGGTTGTTCCAGGTCGATGCTGTGCTCGGACAGGAACCCCTCGACGGTTATCGATTCCGGAGGCGGTATCTCGCCTTGCTCGATCGTCGATCGAGCAGCCGCAATGTCCTGCTGGCCCCCAGTGGTTACACCCAATCCGCCGACTGAAGCGCCGCTAAGCGATATAGACGCACTGCAGCTAAGAGAAAGAAGCAGAGCCGGAGCGAGCAACAGGGCGGAGACGGCATGAACCGGTGAATTGGGGCGGACCACTCGTCCAAGTGTTTTTCGAGCATCCATAGGTCGACTCCTGAGGCTGTGTAAAGAGGCAAACGCTACACTGTGTGCGGTATTCTCCCGTACGGTGAATGTCTAGTCGACCCCCCTTTTGCACAGGTGCTGTATGTTCCCACGTCGCCGGCGCGTGGGGGCAACGCGGCGCAGCATCGCGCTGCGCGTACTTAGGGGAAATGGCTAAGTAACAGGCCGCCAACAACAACCCTGCCATGGCCCCCGAGTCGTCCTTACGATCAGCTTGCGGGTGGAGCGACATTCGGGTAAGTAGCAGCGTGCCAAGCGCCGACCGATTGCAGATATGGGCATCGTTGCGTGCGGGGACCGGGCGACACGTGCTCGCGTTCAGGGACGATCTGGCGTCCTTTCGCGGCGGCTTGTCTCTGGAGTGTTGGGCGTTTTGAGGAGGACCCCGTACCGTGTTGCTCGGCGACGGCGATAGACTCCCGCCTCGAATGTGCTCAGCTGCCGTCTGCGGAGCGGGCTTGGCTTTGTGCTTCACCTTAGCCGCCTGCGCCCAGGAACGAGCCGGGCCGGGGCCCGTGACCGCGGAAAAGGCAAATCACCTGCGGCGGGAGCTACGGGAGATGATCGCCCTGGCTCGCGATCGCGTTTTCCCATCTCTTGTCAACATCCGGGTGATCACCGTCCGGTACTACGGCGGCAAGGAGCAGAAGGGACAGACTGTCGGCAGCGGTACGATAATCACGCCACAGGGCCACGTACTTACGAACTTCCACGTAGCGCGCAACGGGCGCAAGTTCAAGTGCACATTGGCGGACATGCAGGAGGTGTCAGCATCGCTTGTGGGCGAGGACCCGTTCACCGATCTCGCGGTACTTAAGCTGGACCTCGCAGAGCTGCGGGAACCCGAGATGAAGATTCCCGTCGCACGCTTCGGGGACTCCGATGAGCTGGTGATCGGGGAGACCGTGATGGCCATGGGAAGCCCCTGGGCGTTATCACGCTCCGTTACCCTCGGCATTGTCTCGAACACCGAACGCGTGCTGGCCGCCAGCGATGACGACGCCCATGAGATGCATTTTGATCAGGATCAGCGTACCGGCATCTTCAACCGTTGGATTCAACACGACGCTGCCATTAACCCCGGCAACAGCGGAGGACCGCTGGTCAATCTAAGAGGCGAGTTCGTAGGCGTGAACACTCGGAGCACTTTCATAGGCGGTGATATGGGATTTGCCATACCCGCCAACATCGCCCGCACCGTCGCTGATGCGCTGATAGAACTCGGTGAAGTTCCGCGAAGCTGGGTGGGCATGAGCCTCAAGCCGATCAAGAAATCGGGGCGCGACGAAGGCGTCCTTGTCAACTCGATTGTCAAGGGGGGGCCTGCGGACAAAGCCGGACTTCAAGCCGGCGACTTTATCCTGCAGATCGACGGTGCACCCGTCACGGTCTGGTTTCCCGAGGAGGTACCCCCGCTGCTCAAACGCCTGAGCGACCATCCCATAGGCTCCACCGTCACCCTCACCTACGACCGCGAGGGCCGGATTCACGAAGCAAGCGTGGTAACAGAGAAGCTCAAAAAGGACCGTGGGGATGAAGCAGCCTTCCGTGCGTGGGGACTCGTGGCTGTCGACATAACCGAAAAGATGGCAAGAGAGCGCCGCCTCGACGGTACGCATGGCGTGCTTGTCGACAGCGTGCGCAGCGGTAATCCCGCACAGTTGGCGGAGCCTGCGCTGGCTTCCGGTGACGTCATACACGCAATTGACGGTGAACCCATACCCGACCTGCAGACCCTCATCGCACTTTACGAGCGCATCACCGAGGCTGATGAGCTGCCCGAGTATCTGCTGTTCGAGTTTGACCGGAGCGGCAAGAGGAATCTCACGCTCGTGAAACCGAAGCCCGACATCGATGTAGACCCTCCTCGCGAGGTGCCCAAGGCATGGATGGGGGTCGCGGTTCAGCCCGTGCTTGGCGAACTGGCAAGACAGCTCGGGCACCCGGATACCTTGGGTTTCAGGATCACACGGGTGTACCCCAAGACGCTGGCAAGCGAGACCGATCTTGAGGTCGGCGACATCATCGTCGCCCTCAACGGCCAAAAGCTAAGGCCTCGCGGCATGCAGGATGCGGGTCTGTTCCAACGCCACGTTAGAAGGCTGGATATCGATGGCGACGCCACCCTCACCGTCCTGCGCGGTGGGCGTGAGCGTGATGTCAAGGTGAAACTGGAGCGCACCAAGATAACGCCGGAGGAGGCGCGAAGGGACCGCAATCGAGACTTCGAACTCACCGTTCGTGAGGTCACCTTCTTCGATCGCGACGAGAATCGTTGGGACGATGCCACACGCGGCGTCATCGTGGAGCGAATAGCGCGCGCCGGCTGGGCGCAACTCGGTGGACTGCAAGCGCGGGACCTTATTCAGCGGATCGACGGGCACGAAATCGCCGACTTAAGCGACTACCGAGCTGCCATCGAGGAGGTCACCGGGCGTAAGCCCGGCCGCGTCGTTTTTGTCGTTCTCCGCGGTGCACGCACTCATTTCCAGTACGTGGAGCCGGACTGGGACCCAGCCGCCGGGCGCGGGTAAGCCCGGCGAGAAAGAAGACGAGAAGGAGTAGCGAAAGTGACTTGCATGCATGAACGAACCGGTTGGATGATGACGATCGTTGCCGTGATGATTGCCGGGGGTGCGCTGCCGGCCCGAGCGGTGGAAGCCGCTGACTATGCTAAGCTTATAAACGACAAGGCCCCGGCGCTCGTGACGATAAAGTTCGTCCTGAAGGTCAGCATGGGGGCGATGATGGGCCCGGAGCAGGAGAGTGAGAACGAAATCACAGCCGTGATGATCGACCCCAAGGGCGTCCTCCTCTGCTCGAACACTCAGCTCAGCGGGTTCACCGGAATGATGAGGAGATTGATGGGTAGCATGGGAAGCGAGATATCGGCCAGGCCGTTGGATTTGAGGGTTCTGATAGGGGACGAGGCGAAGGAGCACGAGGCAGAGCTACTTGCCCGTGACAGCGAGCTCGACCTCGCCTGGGTCAAAATCAAGGAGCCGGGCGACAGGACATTTGAACACGTGGACTTCGCCACCGGCACAAAACTGGAGCTCGGGCAGGAGGTCGTTGTGGTTCGGCGCCTTGATAAGTTCTTCGCACGAACGCCCGCGGTGAGCCACGGCCGCGTCGGAGGTATCACGCGAAAGCCACGCGATTTGTACATTCCCACCGGCGAGGTAGTGACGGCGTTGGGATTGCCCGTCTACACCACGGATGGGCGGGTTGCAGGCTTCACCGTTATGCAAGCACCTGATGAAGAAGACACGGAGATGAACCCGATGGCTGTTTTCAGCCGTCTGTCCAGCCTGCAAAACATTATGGCCGCAGTGGTCCTGCCCGCTGCGGACGTAGCCAAGGCCACCAGGCGGGCAATGGAGAGCGCTGAGACGGAAAGCGCTGAGAACGAGAGCACTGAGATAGAGTAGCCGTGATGAGGCTTGCCGTGGCAATGTCCACGGACCTCGGCATGGTCTCTAACACCGAATGCCTCTTCGCCGCCAGCTGACAACTGTTGTGCAAGGAAGTGCGTCAGTCGCGCCCTTCTATCACTCGTTCGCCGCGGTGAAGCGCGCCGGTGCGCGAGAATCGTCGTGAGGAGACTCAGCCCCGAAGGCAGAAGCGCCCAACTCGTGGATCTCAAAAAAACGAGCCCGCCCCTCCCGAGTCAGGAGAGGGGCGGGCAAGACTGTGCGCTGCCATAAGCAGCATCGTCTGCTGCCTACGGCAGCCACCATAAGTCACAATTCACGGATCACCTCCTTCGCCAAACGGGGTCACCCGATTATCGGGAGCAGCACTCCCGAACCATCGGCCTCACCCACCCCGCGCACCGTCATGCGCGGGCACAACGCGTACTCGAAGGGTTCGCAACCAGCCGAGTACTCGGCGGAGCCTCCGGTTCGCCTCGGCTTGCCCGATTCCGCACCGGCGACGAACCTTCCGCCCCACAATGCTTAGTCTACAGCGGTGCCATGGTGGGGTCAAGGATTGCGCCGAATGGGCGTCCGGTGTCGTGGCGCAGAGCGTTCTTCGGGATCAGGGCGCATGAGGCCAATCGGCGTGGCATTAGGTGCCCGCTTCTCGAGCACCGGCCCAGCAGCGCACCCTCGGCCGTGTAGGGCGGCTGGACACGCCAAATGTGGTTGTACTGTGTCAAGAGTTTCGCTACACTGCCTAGTATTAGGCGAGCAGTGCTGGGGGTATGCCTGATCGATGGGCGCTGTGCGCTTGTCCGATATGCTCGAGTGGTCGGGACGCCCGGATCTTGTTCGTTATAGGTGCGCTGATTCGGCGCATTGGACAAAGGGAGGACTTTTGTGCCCAGCTCGGAGGATGAATGATGCGACCCCTTCCAGCCACTGCCGTTCTAGCCGCCATCGCTATCGGGGCGGCGTCCATAGCGTCGGCCGCACCGCAGCGTGCCCGACAGGATCGTCAGCAGTCGGCGTTAGTCGATGGGCAGGGCCAGATGGCTGCTGCCAGCCCGTCCGTCCGTCGGTACACAATCAGGCACGGAGATGCTCAGGGGGTCGTTTCGGCCGGTTCGACAGGTAGAACGCCGATAGGCTCGCTGGTTTACAGCAACACAACGAGTTCATCGCCGTACAGCACCGGCTGGGCGTTCGTGGTGGCTGATGATGCCCGTACGACCGCCGTCTGCGACTGCTCCGTGTCCACTCTGGTGGTGAAGGTCACCGGTGGTGGCGATGGCTCGACAACACCGGGGCCCAGCATCGACTACGGCCTCTACGCCAACTGCCCCACGGAGCCTGGCGTCAACCCTATTGCCGGCACTTCCGGCACGGTGGTCCTGCCTGACGACGGCGTATGGGTGCTTGAAATCGACTATTCCGCTGATCCCAGGCCCATCCCCCGGAATATCTGGATTGGTTTGTCCCCGAGCGTGGGCGCTGTAGGCTGGTTCAGCGGGAGCCCGCCGGAATTAGGGTTCTCGGGGAACTACTACGAGCATCCGTTGCTGGGCTGTGAGACGACATTTCCGCCGCCCGTCTACGCGAGCTTCTACGCTCAGGTTTATTGCTCGACGTCGGACGCGGCTCCCCTTCCGACGAATCCCAGCCCCAGCGACACGGCGACCGACGTCGATCTGGCGGCGGATCTTTCTTGGACGTCCGCAGCTGGTCGCCCCGCGGAAGGCGCAGCTATTGTGCCCTCCCCCGCGTCGGGTGTCGTCGAGGCGACCGTGGTCGACGACTCGGATGGGCAGGCTACCGGGGGGTTCGGGGCGGGGCACTCGTGCACGACATACGAACGCTGGGCGGCCAAGAATCCCCAGGGACGTAGCGGCGCCGGGGGATGTGCAGCGCTGGGAATCTGCGATTTCCCCAACACGCGGGACGCATTCATACCCGATCCCGGCAGCCCGGTGAACACGATCCGTCTGAGCATCCACGTGTTCTGCTATGACGACGGGAGCGGTTGCGTATCGACGCAGACGGAGGTCGATGCGCAGATCGCGCGGCTGAACCTTGATTACGAGCAGCCCGTCGATTGGCGTATCGCGTTCAGCTACGAGGTTCAGTTTCACAACGACACGCAATACCGGGATGTCGCGCCGGCTGACATCGACAACATGAAGCTCGCCTATGCGGATTCGCCGACGACGAAGCTGAACATCTATGTAGCCAACCTCACCGGCCCGGATCTGTTTTCCTTCGCCACGTTTCCGTGGGATGGGGACGCCTTGACCGCTACCGGCGGCATCTTCATGTACAGCGGCATGTGGTCAAGCGGGGGCAGGGCACTGGCTCACGAGGTGGGACACTGCCTCGGCCTGTGGCACACGCATCATAGCCCGGACGAGGTAAGCGGGTGTGCCGATCCCTGCTACGAGCTTGCCGGTTCACCAAGCGACACCGGAGGTGACCTGTGCTCTGACACCGCGCCGACGCCAACGAACTTCGCCTGCTCGGACCCCGCGGGCACTGATCCTTGCACCAGCCCACCAGTTTCCTGGGCTCCAACGAATTTCCGCAATTACATGTCCTATTCGTCCTGCTATACCGAATGGACGCCCCAACAGGTCGGCAGGGGGAACTGCTGGTCGGCGATGGAGTTGAGCGGGTGGATAGAGCCGGCGCAGTGCACGCCCACGTACGACGTTTACCTAGGGACCACCAATCCGCCTACGACCCTGATCTGCACCGACATCGAAGAGACGACCTGCGATCCTGGCCAGCTCGACTGCGCTACGACATATTACTGGCAGGTGGTGTCACGCCTGTTCAGCTTTACGACGAACGGTCCGATCTGGTCGTTCGACACGATCGGCGGTCCGGATTGCAACGGCAACTCCACACCCGACGACTGTGAGATCGCACTTGGTTTGATCCCTGACTGCCAGCCGAACGGGGTACCGGATGACTGCGATATAACCGGCGGCACGTCACAGGACATTGATGGCAACGGCATCCCGGACGAATGCATGCCTCCGATGCAGCCGTTGGCCCCGGCGGCCCCACCACACGACGTGACTAAAAACCGGTACATCTCCATCGATCCCACAACAAGTGGGGCGACGCCGGTGGCAATCGAGGTCCAGCTCGCATCGATGAAGCGGTGTAGCGGGGCGCTGGGGCGTACCTGTCGCGTGGATGCCGACTGTCCGGGCTATTGTGACAACAACCCGGTTATAGGCTGCGCGGACGACGGTCCATGCGGGGCGGGAACGTGCGTTCCCACAGCACCGTGCATCGAACACGCGGATGTGGGATCCACGCTCGGATGGGTGGGTGCGCCCTACAATGTCCCCGAGGGATGCAACCCCGTTCCCTGCGGCTCTACCGATTGGGTTGCAAAGGTCGAGCAGAACCCCGTGTATCGCGTGTGGACGGAGAACCCGCTTCATATAGGCGATTGCGAGATTGTCCCGGTAGCGACGTACGGCCTGCGTCCGACGGTCGATGGCGTCACCTATGCTTCCCCGCTGATTATCAGCACGATCGCGAAGCCTGACGTACGGCATTATGGTGACACGGTAGGCCCCGTGGATGGGATTACGGGCGAGTACACGCCGCCCGACGGCTTTGTGAATGTGAACGACATTCAGGCCTACGTTCTGACCGTACAGAATTACCCCGCCGGATCGCCCTACATACACCGCACGTGGGTGGACATGCATGGGAATGACCCCGGCACGGCACCCAACTATATCGCCAACGTTTCAGACCTTACGAGAGTCAAGTTTGGGTTCGAGGGGCGAACGTATACTGAAACGCCGGAGCAAGAGAATCCCGGGAATTGCCCTTGACGTCAGGGGTCATAAGAGCGGTGCGCCACTCCGGCGAGTAGAGTTGTGTAGCTTGTGTTTATCGGTCGATACGGTATAATGGTGGCGTGCGGAGTAGCTTCTGCAATTCTCGGCAGGCGAAGTGTACCCCGTTGGTGAATAGAATCGGATTGTCATTGTGTAGGCCGCGGGCGTGCGCAGTGCGGGCCGCGGATTGAGCGTTCATCTGGTGGCTAATCTCAGCGAAGAGAGGAGCGAGCGATGCAGCATTTAACGAGAGTGATGGTCTTGGGCGCGTTAGGTGTCGGTATGGTGGGCCTAAGCGCAGTGCGCGCGGACGACGCACGGGCACCCACCAACCTACAAGTTCCCCGGGGGGCGGGGGTGACGGCCGCAACGTTGCGCAGCTCCGGGAGGCCCACAGAGGTTTTCCCCGTGCATGTTTATCTGAGCAACATCCCAGACCTCGGTGCCTATCAGATAAGGTTGAAGGCGGAAGGGGGAACGCGAGGTTCGCTCAGCGTCCGCGATCTTACGATCGAGCGTAGTAGGAAGGACTATGTCTTCGGCACCGAGGAGATCGTGGATGTGGTGAATCGCACTGACGCGATTCTGGGTGCGGTGAAGGCCCGCGGCGGGACAGCAGTCGGCAAGCCGCGCTATGCCGGGACCTTCAACTTCGAGGCGTCGGCTGATGCCAAGGGCGTGTTTTCGATCGTCATTGAGAAAGGCCCTGCCGCTACCCTGCTTACCAACTCGGTAGCCCAGACCCTTCCGTTCGAGTTGGGGCAGATCGCGACGATCACCGTCAGCGGGGCACCAAAGCGCCCGGTAAGCGGAAGATAGTAACCCCGGCTGCAAGGTGCGCTGATCGCTGGAACGAAGCATAGACCTCGTAGCAGGCTGCATGTGTTTCATTCGGGCCGTCCAGTCCGGGCGGCCCGTTGTCTGTAATTGGCAAGAACCATCTCAGGCAGGTCCATCCTGCGGCGTGTTCCGACCGCGGGGGGGGGCAGGCAAGTGAAGGGCGCGGTGGGCACTTGTGGGCGAGTCGCGTGGATCGGCCGTGGAGTCGCGGGTAGGCGCAGCCGATAGATAGGGCTATGGATGGATTGGCTGCCTCACACCCGTCCGACGCTGACCCTGGGGTTCACCCCGATCACTTCCCAGGTGACGACGGCGAGGGTCCCCAATGCCTGGTGGTCATGTACCACTATGTGCACGATCCCGAGTCCTCGAAGTGCGCCAACGTTGCGGGTCTTACGGTCAGCGCGTTTGCCGCTCAGCTTGACGAACTGACGCGCACGCTCTCCCCCACGGATTGGCCGTCGCTTTATGCGTGCCTGCAGGGGCGTGGGAGCCTGCCCCGTAGAAGCTTCCTGCTGACCTTCGACGACGGGTTGGCCGACCATGCCGACGTCGTCCTGCCGATGCTGGAGGAACGAGGGTTGCACGG
>JBHHXS010000074.1:0-13152 GCA_046757145.1 Phycisphaerae bacterium
AGGGTAAGCCGTTCCTGATATCCGAGATCGAGGCCAAGATTGAGGAGCTCCTCAAGGACAACAAGTCATGAACGCCGACGCCGCAACGCTCAAGCTCACCGCCAAGGATTTCGCCAGCGACCAGGATGTGCGCTGGTGCCCGGGTTGCGGTGATTACTCAATCCTCGCCCAGACGAAGAAGGTGCTTGCGAACCTGGGTATCCAACGCGAGAAGGTTGTTTTCGTCTCGGGTATAGGCTGCTCAAGCCGGTTCCCCTACTACATTAACACATACGGGTTCCACTCCATCCACGGCCGTGCGCTGCCCATAGCCACCGGTATCAAGAGCGTGGACCCGGACCTCTCCGTCTGGGTAGCAACGGGTGATGGTGATGCTCTGAGCATCGGGGGCAACCACCTGCTACACGCCATCCGACGCAACCCGGATATCAACATCCTGCTGTTCAACAACCGCATTTACGGACTGACGAAGGGGCAGTACTCTCCTACTTCGGAGGTCGGCAAGAAGACGAAATCAACACCTATGGGAGTGATCGACTTCCCGCTCTATCCTCTCTCGGTCGCGATCGGGGCCGAAGCGACATTCGTCGCGCGTTCGCTCGACGTCAACGTGAAGCATCTCGCTGCAGTGCTCGAGCGGGCGGCAACCCACAAGGGCACCTCCTTCGTCGAGGTCTATCAGAACTGCAACATCTTCAACAACGGAGCCTACGAATACGCCTCGGGAAAAGACACCCGCGACGATACCACCGTGTACCTGCAGCATAAGCGTCCGCTTGTTTTCGGCAAAGACGGCACGAAAGGCATCAGGCTCAACGGGATGGAACCTGAGGTGGTCACACTTGGCAACGACGTCACGGAGGACGATCTGCTGTTTCACGACGAGAAAGCGCCGGAGCCGAGCCTCGCCTATTTGCTCGGCCGCATGCACTATCCCGACTTCCCGGAGCCCATGGGAGTGCTACGCTGTGTGGAGAGGCCCACCTACGAAAACCTGCTACTGCAGCAGGTGGAGGACGCCCGCAAGGCGCTCGGTGAGGGAGAGCTCGAGAAGTTGTTCGACAACGGTGAGACCTGGACAGTGAACTGATCATGCAATGTCCGATTTGTTCGCACGTTAACATAGACGGCGTCGACGAATGCGCCCACTGCCATGCCGATCTCTCGGGAGACGTCGCTCCTTTTCAGCGATCCGAGATCGAACGAGATCTGCTGACGAGGCCTTTGGGGGAGCTTGCGACTCGCGCCTACTTCGAAGTGCCCCCTGATCGGTCGGTGCGCGCCACGCTGGACGAGTGGGTAGCCGCGGGCCATCATTGCGCGATTGTCGTGGAGCACGGTATGATCATCGGCATCGTCACCGATCGCGACCTCCTCACCAAACTGGCGTCGAACCTGGAAGAGTGCGCCGATAAGCCTATTCGCGACTTCATGACCCCTCGCCCCACCACGCTGGGACCCGAAGCGCCCGTTGTGTTTGGATTGCACCACATGATGGTCGGTGGGTATCGTCATATCCCCGTGACGAGCGGAGACACGGTGATCGGCATCGTCTCCGTTCGCGACGTGCTGGCGTATCTCAGCAAGCTCCTGGACGATGCAACCGTGCTGGACGTTGCCAGCTAGGACCGACCGTCGCAGATTCCCCCCCGCTCATACGCGGTCGAGGTGCGCACGTCAGCGAGCCACGCGGATCAGGCACGGGGGCCCGCGGGAATGGTCAGAACGCTGCCGGTTCCTCGGAGACATCACCTACGTCGGCGTATTCCGCACGGATTTCGTCGAAGCGGCAGTGACACCGCTGGAATGCGTCCACGATTACGGGGTCGAAATGCCGTCCCGCCTCGGAACTGATGATCTCAACTGCCTGTTCATGCGACTTCGCCGCCTTGTAACGCCGCTCGCTCCTGATGGCATCGTAGGCGTCAACGAGCGCAATGATGCGGGCCGCCAGCGGGATGCCCTCAGCGGCAATGCGCCTTGGATACCCTTGGCCGTCCCACCGCTCGTGGTGACAATAAGCAATGTCGATGCACATCTGCAGCAGGGGCACCGGCCGAGCCGGATCCAACGCACGCGACAGCACGCGCCGACCAATGTCGGTGTGCATCTTCATTATCTGGAATTCCTCTTCCGTCAGCGGGCCGGGCTTCGTCAGGATGTCATCGGGGATGCCCACCTTACCGATGTCGTGCATGGGTGCGGCCTGGACCAGAGCGTCGATGAACTCCGTCGTCACGTCTGCGGAATAGGGCCCTTCTCGC
Source organism: Phycisphaerae bacterium (assembly GCA_046757145.1). GTDB lineage: Bacteria > Planctomycetota > Phycisphaerae > UBA1845 > UBA1845. Next base: position 2,265 of record JBHHXS010000074.1, read on the forward strand.
CCCAGCTCGGTAGCCAGGACACGCGCCAACCGCACCACGCGCTCCAGATGGCGCGTCGTTTCCTCGTCGCGGTACTCCGCCAGATGCCCGACCGTCTGCAGCAACACGCGTACGGACTGCTGCAACTGCTCCTGGCGAACGATGTTGTCGAGCGCGATCGCGGAAGCGTCGGCCAGTAATCGGATACACTCAGCCTCGTCGTCGGAGAACGGCGCGTCGTCGACCTTCTCCGTAACGTTGAGCACACCAATAATGCTGTCATGCGTCTCGACCGACGTGGCCACGAGGGGAGTACTTATGAACGCGCTTCGCCTGTACTCGCGATCAGCACCGGCTTTCGCAGCGTATGCTTTGGCAGCTAGGGTCTGGCCGCTCTGGAAGACCTGTCCGGCGATTCCCCCCACGGTCTTGACCTTCAGCTTTTCAAGAACGGACGGTTCTATCCCGATCGCCCGCTCGCAAACAAGGTTCTCCCCTGCGGCATCGACCACCAGCAACGACAGGCGCTGCCCGCCGCTCATTTCCTGCGCGTAGCGGATTATTAGATCGAGGATGCGGTCGCGCGATCCGGCGCGGTTGAGCTCGCGCATGAACTCGCAGAGTCGCTCCAACCGCTGTGTCTTTGCACGGATCTCCCTCTCGAGCTTGGTGTTGAGGTGGTCTAGCTTCTTGCGGGCACATGCGATGCGATGAATCATGCGGATCCGGGCGAGCAGTTCCGCGACGTCGAACGGCTTGTGCACGTACTCCTGCGCCCCGGCCTCTAGACCACGTATCACGTCCGTCGTTTGTGACCGGGCCGTCAACATGATCACAGGAATGTCCGCTGTGTCCGGGTTGGACTTCAGCGCCCGAGTGGCCTCCACTCCGTCCATGCCGGGCAGCCCGACGTCCATGATGATAATATCGGGGTGGCATTTCGTGGCCGCTTCGACCGCCCCGCTGCCATCGACCTCCTCTACAACGTCGAACCCGGCCTCGCGCAGATGGGGGCGCAGAATGAACCGCAGCTCCGCATCGTCCTCGACGATCAAAAGGGTGCCTACCGGGTCGCTTATCATGGATGACAATCTCCGGCGCTCTCGACGACGCCAAGAGCGGCGCGCGGTCTGTCTGCAATCCATCGGCTTATTCGCCGTGGTAGCCCACCCCAGGGAGATGCGACGTGCATAACCCGCCACGTCCTAAAACAACCTCACGCAACGCCTAAACCATCGACTGCTGGCTGCTGCTGAATCAGGTACGCTTGACTTTTCGCCTCCGAAGCGTAGATTCCACGCACACTAGGTCCCCGTGGCACAATTGGATAGCGCGTCGGCCTCCGGAGCCGAAGGTTCCAGGTTCGAATCCTGGCGGGGACGATACTCAGTTCCGCGCCGCCTCTCCGCGCATACGCTGTAGTTCATATTGATGACGCTCCCGCGTCCTCGGCACGCCTGAAGCACACGCCCCACGAGGGTCCTGCGACCACTGACGCCGACGCGTACGCCCCGCCAGGCCCGGAGCAGCGGCAATGTGCTCGACAGGGGCGTCGCCTGTAAGAACGGGACCCCGAGCTGATCGGCGTGCTTAAACCTGCGGTGACTGGGTGGGTCGCTTCTTCGTGGAATCCGCCAGCCGTCGGCGCGAACCGGTTAACCCGCTCCTTGGTCACTGCCGGGGACTATCGGACCGTCTGGCGGTTCCTCCTTCGGACGCTCGCGACACTCTGCGGCGTACTTGCACCATTTGGCACAGCCCGGATCCAGCTTGGGGTTGTGAACCTCCTTGCTGCACGAGGGGCATATACGCGTCGGTTCGTCCTTCCAGAATTCGACTTCGTCCGCGCAGAACGGGCATGGCACGAAGGATATATCCTCCGGCTTCCAGAAACGCATGTCGTCGCCCGGGCAGCGTGGTCCGCTCATGATGGTGCCCTACCGTCGTCATGCGCTCGCAGCCCCCGCCGCATGGCCGCCGAGACACCCACGCTGGGAAACCTGTCCATGTCCGTGTGGGGGATGAAGAGGGCAGCCGTGTACTCGCTCATGTATGCCGGATCCGCGTTGAGCTCCATGTATGTCATCCGGTCGGCCAACCTGGCCACGTTCCGGCGGCTGGCAGCGTGGCAGAGCATCGACCGGGCACCGGTAAGGGAAGCAGTCCCAAGGTACGTGAAACGCTCCAACGGAATATCAGGCAGCATGCCGATCAATATCGACTTGCGCACGTCGAGATATCGCCCGAAGCCGCCGGCCACGTAAACCTCCGCTATAGCATCGAATTCGAGCCCCACCGAGTTGAGCATGATAGCGCACGCGCTGTACACAGCGGCCTTGGTTCGCAGCAGATTCTGTATATCGCGCTCGTCGATCGTGAGCGCTTTTCCCGTGGCGCTCTCGCCCTCAGGAACGATGGTGTAGGCCAAGTTCCGCCCGGCGGGAAGACGTTGGCCGGCACCGTCCGCCGGCTTTACGCTGCCGCTGGCGTGCGTAGCGTCGAGCTTACCGGAAGGACCGAGCAGGCCGACCGCATACAGCTCAGCCAGCAGGTCGATCATCCCGGAGCCGCAAACACCACGAGGTTTCCCGCCCCCGATCACGGTGACCGCAGCGCGTCCGGTCTGCGGGTCGACTCGCACGCGCTCGACGGCGCCTTTCGCGGCGCGCATTCCACAGGTGATGCCGCCGCCCTCGAATGCCGGTCCGGCCGACGCAGCGCAAGTCATCAGCCATTCACCCGTGCCCACCACCACCTCCCCGTTCGTTCCTATGTCGAGGTACAAACGAACCTCGTCGCTTTCCGAGGACATCGTGGTTACCAGCAGACCGGCAGTGACGTCGCCCCCGACATAGCTGCCGACGCCGGGCGCAAACACCACGCGCCCGTTCGGGTTGATGGCGATGCCCACTTCACGAGCGTATACACACGGAGGGCGATTAGTCGCCGGCGTATAGGGTGCCAGGCGAATGTGCTGCGGATCAATACCCAGCAGCAGATGTACCATAGTGGTGTTAGCGGCGAGGGCGGCACTGTCGATTAGTGTCGACGCAATACGACGGCTTGCACACAACTCTACGATCAGGCCGTTGATCGTCTCGAGTGCGAGCTGCCTGAGCTCAGCGGTTCGCTCGGGCGTCGTCGCGTAGTTGATCCTGCTGATGATGTCCGCACCGCGCGAGAGTTGGGCGTTATAGTCAGCACCGGTGCCTAGCACTTTGTCGTGCTTCACGTCAACAAGGCTTACAGCACAGGTCGTCGTCCCCACGTCAATCGCCAGCCCGAGCTGATGCTCCGTAGTGTCACCGGGCTCGACACGGATGACTTCCGCTCCATTGTGCTCGTCGCGGGGAATGAGTGTGACGGTGACCTGGTGATCGTGTGCCCGCAGGGCGCCTGGCAGCTCGCGTAAGGCCTCAACGCAGACGCTCGTCGTGGCCAAGGCGTCGTCAGAACCAAGCGCACTGATGAGCCGGTCATGGTCGCTGAATGCGCCACCCGATGACGGCGGGCGCACGCGAAGCAGCAGCTTGCACGCCAGCGGCTCAGTCGGTCCCCTCGTCGTGCGCAACCCGCTCTCAGGCGCACGGGCGGGCCCGTCTGATACGATGCGTGCGTCAGTAGGCCTCTCGGGCTGCGGTATGACAACGGTCGCGTCTCCCGCCACGCGCGAGCTGCAGGCCAGCACCCACGCTTGGGCGAGCTGCTCAGCCGTCAGGCACCCTCGAGGCACGTAATCCACCAATCCCGCCTCGACCCGCAGACGGCACTCGCCGCACACCCCTTCCCCACCACATGGGGCGGTGACAGGTACGCCTGCGAGCACCGCAGCATCGAGCAGAGAGGTGCCCTCAGGGACCGTCGCGGTACATGTTGAAAGCCCAGGGGCGTCAGGCGGCTCAGCACGAGCAGACGCGTTGGGCACCTGTCGAGAATCTGAAACGAGAAAGGTGATGATAGGCACGATGCGCTACACTTTCAACACGTTCCTCACGAAGCTCTCAATGTCGCCCGCGTCCTGTGGACCTACCATCACCTCCCAGTCCGGAAGCGCCTCCTCCAGCTCTCCGGATATCTGGGCGACGTATCCCGGAATGATGATTCGGCGGCTTGTTATTCTATCCTCCAGCCCGACCTCGCGCACGAATGACCCGACCTTGTCACCGCTGAACTTACCCGCTGCCCATGCGGTCAGGACGCTCATACCCTCACACTCCGGCACGACGAGCCACGCCGACACGCCCGAGTTCTCGATCTCCCCTGATACGATGAAGTAGGTTAGCGAGAAGTTGGTCGTGACGAAGACGGGACTGGTTTCATTCGGCTCTCCGACGGGATAGACCCCGGGCTCAACCTGAATCGGCTTCTGCGGGTCGGTGAAGATGTTCTGCCTCAGCGTAAGCAGGGACGTCCAGCTCGCCGGATCGAACTCCGGAAGGACCACCAGACCGCAACAGGTCGCTATCGCTATCCCCGCCTCCACCGCATCGTCGATCGCGTCACCCGTGTCGACGTACGTGATGATGGGATAACCAAGAACCTTAACGCCGGTCTTCAAGGCCCCGCGCCGAATGATCTCGCTGTTCTGGTAACGCTCACACAGGGTGTAGGCACGCGGTTCGAGGAATATATCACGGTAATCCTTCGCACGCAGGATCTCGACAGCCCGGACCAGATCGTTCAGGCTCTCCGCTGTCAGTGCGAGCGCTGATCCCGTTTCCGCTGCAATGCCGCACAGAGTACCAGCGGTCGCCGGCGTAGCAGAAGCAAGGAGCGGACGACGCCCTCGCAGGGCATGCGCCGCCTCGGTCAGTAGGGACACACCTGCCAGCGATTCGTCCGCCGGCAGCACGACGCGCACAGCTAGCGCGCCGTCCCAGACCGAGGCAACCTTGCCGCACACGTCGACAAAGCGCTCGCGAGATCCGCTTGTAAAAGCGATGCTGACCAGGTCGGGGGTCAGAGTCTCGCCCACACGCTCCAGCCGGTAGTCTTGCAGCATTCTTACGCGGCCTTGCACTGCTGAGTCGTCCAAGCTGTCATCGATCGCCAACCCCAACCCCGTCTGATGGACGAACGATTTCTCGTGACGGAACATCACGGTTTCACCGCCGGCGTTGAACTCTCTACCCCCGTGCCCGACGGTCACCGTTCTGACGGGTGGCTCAGTCGCGGCAGCGATGACCGCTTTCGCCTCTTCCGACGCGTAGGGGCATTCGGCGAGCTCGGCCTTCTTGGCAGCCAGCTTCATTGCAAACGCTAGACACGTGTTGCAGCCGCACTCCTTGCAGTTCGTCTTGGGCAACAGTTTCTGTATCTGCAGGCCTGTAAGACCCATCTGTCACTGATCCGTCTTATCAACCGCGGAGGGTGCGTCGTACGACGCTGCGGCGCAGCCCGCGAGACGTGCAACATTACGCCGCACCGCCGCGAGCGCTTCCGGATGATAGAGAACAAGCAAGTCAGCACCTGCCAAAACGAGCGGCATGGCAGTCTGTACCTCCCACAGAACCGCTCGCCGGCTGAGCTCGCCCCACGCGGGGAAGCTCGTGTTACCTGCGCTGGCCTCCTTTACCTTCCAAGCTTCCTGCCCGACACACACGATCATCGGACATGCAAGTGCCTCATCGCCGCCAAGGGCACTTAGCCGGATGCGTTGCATGACCGAGAAGGTGTATTCCAGGCCGTAACCCAGGGCACCTGCGAGCGGATCCATCACTATGCGATCGCCGGGCAGATTCATGTTCGCAAGCAGTATGTTAAGTTGTTTAGCCAGATTGACATCGATGGGGGTCTGGGCGACGACACAATGATCGTAGGCCAACGCCAGTCCCGCTATGGTTCGATAGTTGTCCGCCTCGACCCAGTTAAGCAGCAGCCGCTCGCCCTCACATCCGCGGGCCACGGCCTTCATCACCTCGTTAGCCGATGCATGATGACTATGTACCGTGACGATTACCGGGACATTCACCGCGGAAAGCACGTCCTTGACCAGAGCAAGCGCCGCTGCCGGGCTCCGATGACCCTTTTCAGGATGCGTTCCCTCAAGCCGCACGGAGATTACATCGGCGCCGAACTCCTCGACCGCCGTCTTTGCCATGTCAGCTGAACGCTCAAGCAGGCCTCCCCACGTCTCGCGCAGGACGGGCGAACACCTGCCACTTACCGAGTCGAACACCTCGATCGCCAGAGCCGGCCGATGCGGCATGTTTCCGTCAAAGTGATGGAAGGGCAGGCAATTCTGCCCGCCTATGGTAACGCTTCGGCCTCGCGTGCCGCCCTGGTCAGCGGTGGCCCCGAGCGTGACTGCTTCGATTCTCTTGAGCGAGGGCTCAACGGGAAGTTCAAAGGCGGTGATCGCACGGATTCGCTCCGCGGCAAGGCGGCTTGGGGCCAACGAACCAGCACCAACTTCATCGTGCGAAACGCCCACCTCGCCGCCCGCAGTCGGGTCCGATGCATCCTGTACATCCGCCGGCGGGTCGGACTCTATTGTCGCTCGAGGCGCTCGCGCGGCACCGACTTCAGCTTCACACGGAACGAGGCCCGTGGAATCGGTCTTTCCGCCGATTCCATCTTCCTCATTCGCTGCATATGCGTCACCGTCGCGGAAGCGCTGGCGTAACGAGCCGCTTATCTCGGCAATGACCTCCCGCCGGATTTCCTCTCTTAGCTCTGCCTTCAGCTCACCTTTTAGCTGCCGGATGAGCGCTTCCATGTCCGGGGCTTCACCTGGCGGGGGTGACGCCGACGTCCCAGGCGCAGCGGGGGGGGAGTCGACATCGGACGCTCCGTTGGCTATGTCGCGGACGGCGGTGCGGCCCGCCTTCGCCTGCGATGCCGTCCACAGCGTGCTCATGTCCGGGAGTCCCAGAGCGGGATGATCGACTCGCTGCATGTATTGACGGATGGCGGTGGGGTCCGTGGCGATCGTCTCATCTGCCATCTTGTCGACCAGGTCTGGACAGCCCAGCTCGTCCGCGCATGCTGCGAGTTCGTCCATGACTGCCTTCTTCAACTCGGTGGGAAGCCAAACGAGCCGCCTGAGTCCGCCGTCGGCCGACAGGAACTTGCGACTCCCCAAGAATGCTTTGCCCACGCCCACAAATCCCGGCGTCTGCACACCACCACCAACGTTGCCGGCCAGGGACGAGAACGACATCCCCACCGGCGTGTCCCCGGTGAACTCGCGGTTGACAGCCATCACCCCGTTGCATTCGGGCACATACGCAACGATGACCTCAAAACAGCCACACGACGTCATAGGTCGATCCATCATGCTGTACAGGCACAAGGACTCGATCGCACCGTGAGAAGTCCTACGTACGTAGTCGTTGATTCCCTCCCACTCGCCACGGACTGCATCTACGCAGTGCCCCTTAGCCACCGGTTGGTTGGGCCCCGTCTCGTCTATCTCATGCGCCGCCTTTCCATCAAGCCAGTTGTAAGCACCGCACAGACCCAGGCGTTCCGGCGTGATAATGCAGACGTGGTTGGGGGCGAAAGATTGGCATAGCAGGCAACTGTAGAACGTGTCGACCGACTCGTCCGTCATTGATTCCAAGCGGTGGTTACGCTCGACGTAGACCTTTCGGGCAATCTCGATACGCCGCTCGACCTCGTCCTGGTCGCTGATGATGGTTACCTGCACCTTATCCACAATCGCCGGATACTTGTCCAAGAAAGTAGCATGGAGTATCTCGCCGTAGTGCCTCAGCCGCAGCCCTTGGGCAAAAGCGCGCTTGCTTATTCGGGTCCATACGATGTCACGCTGCCCCATATGCCAGATGCCTTCAGCGCTGTTAAGAAGATGGTGAATCTGGCGCTCCAGGATAGGTTCGAAATCCGCCTGCATCTTACGCCCCGCCACTTCCACCCATATGGCCAGCGGTAGAACGCTGCCCTGCGGTACTTCGTCGATGTCCGGCCCAGCGAGCTCGATTCTCCCGTCTTCAAGCTCGTCCATCTCCGCCATTGTCACGAACTCAAACGCAGTGCTGAGGTTGCCGCCGAACTCCACGTGGGCGTCCCGCTTGCGGATGCGCTCGCCCTCAAAGGCCGGTGCATACGGCACGGGGATAGGAACCTCCGTCACCTTCACCTTGCATCCACGAACCTCAAGTGCCCGATCTACGATCGCATCGTGCGCCACGCCGCTTACTACGTGTTCGTAGGTGCAGACGCCTGTGGGGAGTATCTGCGGGATGTCGGTGTCCGCAATTGTCGGGAAGCCGTAGTTCATAGCACCCGCGGCGGCGGCGTATTTCTCCCGGTCAACCTCTCCGAGGGCGAGCACGAAGGCGAAGATGCGGCTCTTGTTGTAGCGCAGATTACGTTCGTAATCACCCGCGGGCACACCACCAAACGACAAGGCCACGCGGTTGGCAAAGCCCAGCGCGTAGATCGTCGCGGACATGTCCTTCCCGAAGGGGACCAAGCGGGTCTCCCACCCAAGCTGAACGCCCTCACCGTGCAGTTGCTCCGCAAAGGAGGTACCATTGACGCTGCCGCTCATGAAAACATAGAGATTCTTCCGCTGCAACTGCGTCGCAATGCGCACCGCCGTGCCCGAATCCGGCGCGGCCCCCACAACCGCAGCAAACCCTGGAGCGGTACCATCCACAAACTCGACGCCTCGTTCACGCATGATGACGTCGTCGGCAGCGCCGAGCCACATGCCGTCGACGGGGTGCGGCCCGATCAGTGTCTTACACGCCTCGATCGTCTCGAACGCGAAGAGCGTAGCCATGCCGGCGTCCAGAGCGTCGCCAAGGTAGGGAAGCCAGACCTCCGCCGAGGGCGGCTCAGGCAGGAGATCATGACAATGATCCAACACCGGGCGAAGGTCGCGGAGCTTCTCTACCTTGCGACCTGTAAGCGCATGGATTACCGGGAGGTAATAGGCCGTATTGGAGAAACCAACGACGTGGTCCGCTCCCTTTGCTCGGATTGCGTCGTTTAGGGCCTGCTCAGCGCGGGCAACGGCCTCCTTCGCTCCGAGTATGGCATCGGTACATATCGCCCTAGACATCAAGATCTCTCCGATCCTTCATGTCAAACAACTTGCGATCGGTCTTCTTGTTGATGCCCAGTGCATCGCGCTTCTTCTCTATATGTGCGCAGATCGTAGCAACAGCATCACCGACGTCGGAGATGTAGTGGAACTTCGCCCCCACTACGTCCTGCAGGCCTCGACACAGATAATCCGTAACCGCTTCCGACCCCGCTGTATGGAACGGGCGCCCAAGCACGACGTCAATGCCGGACGCGACGAAGTAATGCGCAATAGCCATCGCCTTCTCGCTCATCCACTCAGGAGCCGCCCCTATCACGGGCAGTTGCGAGAGATCATTCCCCAAGCCGCCTTCCTCTACGAGATAGGTGGCGGCCATCAAGATCCGCGAGTTGTCCACGCATGACCCCATGTGCAACACCGGGGGGATGCCCACCGCTTCGCATACCTCGCGCAGCGTCGGTCCTGCAAGCTGTATCGCAGCCTCGGGCGTCAGCAACCCCTGTTTACCGCAGGCGACTGCGGCGCACCCGGTCTGTAGCACCAGTATGTTCCGCTGGATCAGCTCTCGTGTGAGCGTCGTGATGTAGTCATCGACGCGCCCGCGGGCATTCGTGCACCCGACGATGCCCACCAGGCCTCGGATGCGGCCTGTAATCACCGCGTCATTGAGAGGTCTGAAGCTCCGACGATACCGGCCACCGAGCATGTTAAAGATCGTCTCGTTGCTGAAGCCCGCCACCAGCGGGTGCTTCGCGTCAGGAATAGACACCCGCCGCGGGTCGCGGTTGGCGTAGTTGGCGATCGCCTTGCGGAGGATGTCCATCGCGCAAGGCACGGCGTTGCGCGGGTCGAAGTGCACGGGCTCGGCATCAAGCGTTTTGGCTATCGGATTCGTGGTGATGATCTTCGTGTGGTAGCAGCCGGCAACGGAGGGAAGCGACGCCATGCAGCACTGGACGTCGGTGATCATCAGTTCTACCGCCCCGGTGACGATGGCCAGCTCCTGCTGGAAAAAGCTGCCCGCCACCGGAACACCGTGACGCATCAGCACCTCGTTGGCGGTACAACAAATGCCGGCGAGGTTCACGCCCGTGGCACCCGCTTCCTTAGCCTCTGCCACGATTACCGGGTCGCGCGACGCCGCCACCAGAATCTCCGTCAGCGCGGGATCATGGCCGTGCACCAGAACATTGACAGCCCGCTCGTCCAGCACACCGAGGTTGGCACTGCCGCGAATCGCCTCCGGTGTGCCGAAGAGAATGTCGCTGACAGTCGTCGCAATCATGGATCCACCCCAGCCGTCAGCAACCGCGACCTTGAGCGCACCATGGATCAGGTTCTTGTAATCATGGTCAACGCCCATGTGCGTGCGATGGAGGGCCTCAACGATCGACGCGTCGATCCCTCGCGGCGTGATGCCGTGGCGCGCCCAAACCCCCTGACGCTGCACGGGCGCTAGCGTGCTCGTCCTGAGCTGACCCTCCTGAAGCGTGAACTCCGCCTGGAAAGCCTTTACCAGGCGGGCGGCGAGCTCTATAGTACTCGCCCCGTCGACCGCTACGCCCCACTCGAGGGCTGCAGTACGCAGGCGACGCTCGTCCCGTATCCGGTAGTCGCCCCCCTCACCCTCCACGACCGATTTCAGCAGGAGCACCAGACTGCGCCCGTGGTCGGTGTGCGCCGCGACGCCACCCGCTACCTCTCGCAGCAGGTTCCGTGCGCTTATCGTGTCCGCGTTCACCCCACAAATGCCCAGCGATGCTTGCGGCGTAATGCGACAAGGCCCCATGTGACACAGACGACAACACATCCCGCTGGTTCCGAACGCGCACGCCTTGCCCTGGGCATCGGCACGGGCGACAGCGCCATTCACAACGCCGGCGCCGATCCGGC
>JBHHXS010000075.1:0-13116 GCA_046757145.1 Phycisphaerae bacterium
CGCGATCCGAGCCCGGAGCGCGAGCGACGGGTACATCATCATGACGCCTACGAACACAGGTCGGTCCGAATCCACGGGGTTGGGTGCTCTCGCACGTACCCCGCGCCGGCGCTTGGGCCCGGATCCCACACCACGATCGCCTGGAGACCCTGGGCGACGCCGCCTAAACCGTCACGCACCCCGTTCACTCGTGCATCCCTATTCCACGACGACGGGAAGGGCGCTGCTTGCCAACGCTGCCCATCAGGCGATGAGTCACAGAGCACCATGCGGGCCAATACCCGCTGAACCCGCAGAGCTGGGCTCGTTGACACGCCAGGGTGCACAGTCTCATGCGGCAGCACGCATGACCTCGCGCGATGTTAATGCGCGCGCGGATTTGACCGATAAATATTCTCCGCCGGTGATGTGGCTCAGGTCGACCGGGCAAGCTATGAGATGTCAAGAACCGCTCTGATAACCGGGATCACAGGCCAGGACGGCTCATACCTCGCCGAGCTCCTCCTGGGAAAGGGATACACGGTGTGGGGCCTCATCCGCAGATCATCTTCCTTCAATACGGGACGCATTGATCACCTGTACGAGGACCCGCACGATCACACGACGAGGCTGCGGCTCGTGTACGGCGACATGACGGACGGCAGCAGCTTGTCCAGCGCGCTCAGATCTATCCAGCCGGACGAGGTGTACAACTTGGGTGCCCAAAGCCATGTGCGCGTCAGCTTTGATCAGCCCGAATACACCGGCGACGTAGGCGCGCTCGGGGCCGTGCGCCTCCTCGAAGCGATTCGTGAGCTCAACAAGGAAGTCAGGCTGTATCAGGCCTCGTCCAGCGAAATGTACGGAAACGCCGTAGAATCACCACAGAACGAGAGCACACCCTTTCACCCCAGGTCGCCCTATGGGTGCGCGAAACTGTACGCATATTGGGAAACCGTGAACTATCGCGAGGCATACGGTCTGTTCGCATGCAACGGCATCCTGTTCAATCACGAATCTCCCCGCCGGGGAGAAACGTTCGTAACCCGCAAGATCACAAGAGCAGCCACTCGAATCAAGCTGGGCCTGCAGCGCGAGTTGTTCCTCGGCAACCTGAACGCCAAACGGGATTGGGGCTATGCAGGAGACTATGTCAGAGCAATGTGGCTAATGCTCCAACAAGACAAACCTGACGATTACGTTGTTGCGACGGGCGAAACGCACAGCGTGCGCGAGTTCGTCGAAATCGTTTTCGCCCATCTAGACCTTGATCCTGAAGAGTACATACGTGTCGATCCGCGCTACTACCGACCTAGCGAGATTGATACTCTGTCAGGCGACGCGACGAAGGCAAGAAAACGACTGGGTTGGCGACCCACCATGACGTTTCGAGACTTGGCGATAATGATGACCGACGCCGACCTGAGGCGCGCAGAGCGCGAACGTCGGCTTAGTGACCCCGGGGACAATCCGCTGGGCGATGGTGCATTGGCTTCGACCGGCGCATGTCGTATCGGAGCATGGTGATCCGGCGTTTGGCGCGGCCACCGAGACGCGACTCGCCTCAACCGCCCACGGGTCGGCGCCTCTCCGTCACCCTCCGTGGGGCCGGGAAATGCCACAACCGACCCGTCTGCGGGAGGAACGCGCCGTGTCCGGGCAAAACCAGGCCATTCACCCGCCGGGCGAGCGGTCTTGTCACGCGCCGGCGTGGTTGATACTCTACCGCGTAAGACCGGCCTGGTGGCGACGGACGGGATCGCCGTCGGCCTCGAACCGACACGCCCGTTACGGGAAAAGCGGCGATGACCACGCGCGGACGACTTTCTGGATGGACTATTGTGGGAACGGCTTACCTCGTTTTCGCACCGAACACCGCACTGCAGGCGAGTGAGACGAAGAAGGTACCGGAACGCACCGAGATCGACTCCAAGTACCTGTGGGCGACTGAACAGATCTTTCCCGACCGCCAGGCGTGGGAAGCTGAGTACGCTGCCGTCGGCAAGAACATCAAGGAGCTCGCCACGATGAAAGGTGAGGCGGGCCAGAGTGCGGCGTCGCTGCTTAAGCTCCTGAAGATGCGCGATGACGTTGGAGCAAGGCTCGAGCGCGTCTACGTCTATGCGTCGCTATTGGCGGACCAGGACACGCGCGTGGGAGAGAATCAGGGGTTGACCGCTCGCGCCAGAACGCTTGCCACCGAGTACGGCGAGGCTACGTCGTGGATGGAGCCGGAGATCACCGCCCTGCCATTCGAACGCCTCGATTCATGGATGCGCGAAAGCAGCGCCCTCGCGGTCTACAGGCAGTACTTCGACAACTTGTTCCGCCAGAAGAAGCACATTCTCTCGCCTCGCGAGGAGGAGCTGCTGGCCATGGCCGGGCAGGTGCGCGCCACAGCCCACAATGCCTACAATCTGCTCGCCAATGCCGACATCCAGTTCCCTAGCATAACCGACGAGCGCGGGGAACCGGTCGAACTGAGCGACTCAGCCTTCTACATACTCATGCGCTCGAATGACCGGCGCGTGCGCAAAGACGCCTACAACGGCATCGTCGGCACCTATGCGAAGTACCGCAACACCGCAGCAGCCCTGCTAAACGGAGCGGTGCAGGATCACATCTTTACGATGAAGGCGCGAAACTACAAAAGCTGCCTGGCCGCCGCCCTCGACGCAAGTAACATCCCCATCGGGGTGTATAACACCCTGGTCGACACCGTAAACGAGAATCTTCATCTTCTTCACAGGTACGAGGAGATCCGCAAGCGTGTGTTAAAAGCGGAGGACGGCGTGCACGCCTATGACCTCTTCGCTCCGCTGATCACAGGCCAAACACTCGAGTTCACCTACGAGCAGGCGGTGGACGAGATCGTAGACGCCCTTGACCCTCTGGGCCCGGATTATCTGACGACAATGAAGAAGGGGTTTGCCTCGCGCTGGGTCGACGTCTTCCCCACAAAAGGCAAGCGCAGCGGGGCTTATTCCAGCGGCACGTTCCTGACCCAGCCTTACATCCTGATGAACTTCCACGGCGGATACAACTCGCTATCCACCCTGGCCCACGAGATGGGGCACTCGATGCACTCATACTTCTCACGAAGCGTGCAGCCTTACATCTACAGCGACTATACAACGTTCTGTGCCGAAGTCGCCTCGACATGCAATGAGATCCTGCTCCAAGACTACATTCTCAAACGGACGACGGACCCCAAGAAGAAGCTGTATCTGCTAGGCGAGTTTCTTGAGGGCTTCCGCGGAACGGTGTTCCGCCAGACCATGTTCAGCGAGTTCGAGCAGAGGATTCACGAGATGGCTGAGGCCGGGCAGCCTCTAACCGCTGACACCCTCGGTGCCACCTACGCCAAGATTATGAAGAAGTATTACGGCCCGGCATATACTTGGGACGACATCGTCGCCGATTATTGGATCAGAATCCCCCACTTCTACTACAACTTTTACGTCTACAAGTACGCTACCAGTCATTGCGCCGCCTCGAATATTGCCGCCCGCGTCCTCGCCGGGGAACCGGGCGCCACGGACGCCTACTTGAAGTTCCTCAAGGGAGGCAGCAGCAAATACCCCATTGATCTCTTGAAGATCGCCGGAGTGGACATGACCACGCCCGAGCCTATCCGCGACGCGATGAAACTGTTCGAGGGCCTGCTGGACCAGACGGAGAAGCTTCTGGCGCAGATATCTTCTTAACGTCCGACGGGACCCGCGCGCCTGCCGGGACATCGTATGGGTTACGGATGCGCCCGGCGGGGGCGGTTCGGCTCAGACATCCAGGTTCCTGACGTTGGCAGCGTTGTCTTCGATGAACCGGCGACGCTCCTCGACGTTGTCGCCCATGAGCAGGCGGAAGATGCGGTCGGCTTCCCGGGCGTCGAGGTCAGCCTGTTCCAGGTCGTTCATGTCCTCGGAGATCACCACCCGCAGCAGCGTGCGCTCTTTCGGGTCCATCGTTGTCCGCCATAACTCGTCGGCGTTCATCTCACCCAGACCCTTGAAGCGCTTGATTGCCAAGCCCTCGCGCCCGATGCTCCTTATGCCGGGTGCTACCCCAGCGAGGTTGTCCAGGTCTATAAGCTCCCCGTTTCCCTTGCAAAGCAGGTACTTAGCGGGTGGCAGCTCTCCGGTCACCAACTCCTCGCGCACCAGGAAGAGGTCTTCAACAGGCACGCCGAAGGCTTCGATCTTCCCGATGATCACGTCGAGCAGCCGGCACTCCGCGAGCTCATATCGAACGATTCGATGCTCCGCCAGATCGACCTCTCCGTTGCCCCCGCCGTTGTCTGCCTGGGCCAGCAGCACGTGCCTGGCTTCCATCACCTCAACTTCGCCGTGCGACGCAGCTTCGCGCTGGCGCAGCGCCGCCAGGCTCTCCTCGTCGTACACGAAGTGACGCTCGCTCGATGCTTCGCCATGACGATGGATCGAGACGAACATTTTGGGCAGTCCGTGCTCAGGATGACGATGCCCGATGACCAGATCCTTGAAGCTGATGCCCCTGCGGGCGAGGATGCGGGTTTGGGCTTCAAGGGCGTCCAGGTGGTCAACCAGCCCACGAAGCGCCTGGCCCTCGACGGTGCGCTCGTCCTGCCCGCCGTCGCGGATCACCAAGGTCGTCTCACTAAGGCCGAGCTGGGCCAACTTGCTGTTCAGGATGTAATCATCCAGCACATACTCAATATGTTTCCCTTTCTTGACCTGGTACAGTGGGGGCTGCGCCACAAATACGCGCCCGGCCTCTACCAGGGGTCTCATGTGTCGGAAGAGGAAGGTCAACAGCAGCGTCCGTATGTGGGAGCCGTCGACATCCGCGTCGGTCATGATCACCAACTTGCCGTACCGGCATTTGGCGATGTCGAACTCCTCCTTCCCAACGCCGCATCCTACAGCTGAGATTAGCTTGGTTATCTCGTCATGGCTAAGCATCTTGTCGATGCGGGCCTTCTCCACGTTGAGTATCTTGCCCTTGAGCGGCAGGATAGCCTGGCTGTAGGAATCGCGCCCTTGTTTGGCGATTCCACCGGCTGAATCGCCTTCTACCAGATAGAGTTCTGTCAACTCGGCTTCCTTGCATCGGCAATCCCACAGCTTCCCGGGAAGTCCGCCACTGCTGAGAACGCTTTTTCGTGAAAGTTCGCGTGCCTTCCGTGCGGCCTCGCGCGCCTGAGCAGCCTGGATGCCTTTCGAGATGATGCGCTTGGCATCCGCGGGGTGCTCCTCGAGGTAGTTCCCCAACGCCTCGTTGACCACTTGTTGGAGAAAGGTCTCCACCTCGGGATTAAGCAGCTTCACTTTCGTCTGCGCTTCGAACTTCGGTTCGTGGAGCTTCACCGAAGCAATAGCGGTAAGCCCCTCGCGCCAATCGTCGCCGGTGACAACCGTGTTGCCTTTGATCAGGTTGTTCTTCTTGGCGTAGGCGCTTGCGACACGCGACACCGAGGCTTTGATAGCGGACATATGAGTGCCGCCGTGGACGTTGTGTATGTTGTTAGCAAAGCACAGGATGTTCTCGGTGTAGCTATCGGTGAAGAGCAGCGCAACCTGGCAACTCAAGCCGGCTTCTTCCTCCGTACCCTTGATGAGGATCGGCTCACGGTGGAGCCTCTCCGCCCCACCCGCAAGGTGGGAGCAGAAGTCTTTCAGCCCGTCCTGGAAGCAGAAATCACATTCTCGCCCGGTCCGATCGTCCACCAGTCTGATGCTGAGCCCGTCGTTAAGATACGCGAGCTCACGCAGGCGGTTCTGCAGCGTCTCGTACTTGAACTCGGCACCCTGGAAAACCGTGGAATCGGGCTTGAAGAGAATGGTGGTGCCGCTCTTGGCACTGCCCGGTTCAGCTCTTAGCGGTTGGGTCACTGTGCCGCAAGCGAAGGCCATCGTGTGCTTCTGTGAATCACGGCTCACCTCGACACGAAGCCACTCCGAAAGTGCATTGACCACGCTTATGCCCAAGCCGTGCAACCCGCCTGACACTTTGTAGCTGTGACTGTCAAACTTACCCCCGGAATTGAGCACGGTCATGACGACTTCCAGCGCGGGCCTGCCATTGAGCTTGGGATTGGTGTGCCTGAGCGGACCGACCGGAATGCCACGCCCGTTGTCGACGACGGTGCAGCTTCCATCGGCGTGGAGGCGAACAAGGATGGAGTTGCAGTACCCCTCCAGCGCTTCATCTACAGCATTGTCGATGACCTCGTATACCAGGTGGTGGAGTCCAGCTGCGCCAACGCCGCCGATGTACATGCCTGGGTTCTTGCGGACGGCCTCCAACCCCTCCAGAACCATAATGCTGTTCTCGTCGTACCGTCTATCGGCCAATGTCTTTTCACCAAACGTGCTCATTTATCCAGACAACCCCCCCCTCGCCGTACTCAAACACAACCCGCACGATGGATCTCGCTGCCTTATCGGCAGAGAACGCAGCGGTGAGAAGTTCAAGCCATCGCATACGCATATGGTACACCAGCGCCGGCTGGTCAACGTTAATCACTATCCGGCCATTGTGCACGGACGCCAGTCTGCAGTGCGCCTTAAACTCCTCATCAACCACCTCCGCTATTATCGAAGCTGCCGTTGGCGCCAGTTCGTCGCCGGCGAGGTGCAGGCCCCGCGCTACCGAAGCCGCTAGATACCCCAGGCGCCGCTCGCGGCTGCACCCGCGCCGCACCCGGTTCCTCTGCACCCACGCAAGCCGGCCGTCACTAAACACGGATCCTCCGACTGCTTACGCCGATTCCAGATTAACGGGCATGACCACGTACACGAACTCCTCCCCCAGACGTATCACGCCGGGGCGCTCGGAGCTCTTGAGCAGGAGGGTGATCTCCTCGGTGTGTGCGACCTTGAGAACGTCGAGAAGGAACACCGGATTGAACCCTATCTCGAGGGGTTCGCCGCTGTAGCTAATAGGAAGCGACACGGTCGCCTCTCCTTGCTCCGGGGCGCGGCTGGTCAGCGTAAGCTCCCCTTCGGTGACTCGCAGACGGACACCTTTCGACTCCTCATTTGTCAACAGTGCAGCACGGCGCAGGGCCCCGAGAAAAGCGCTCGTGCTCACAACCATCTCACGGTCGCAATCCGTCGGCATGACATCCTGATAATTCGGGAAGTTCCCCTCCACGAGCGAGGTACTGACGATAGCGCCCCCTGCCCGCACCAACAACTGATTGGTGGACATGTTCACCCCCACAGGCGCTTCCGGGTCCGCGGGTAAGCGGGCAATAAGAGCGAGCGCCTTCGTAGGGACGATCGACACCGTAGTGGTAGTCGAGCCACGACTTGCTAGAGGCGCATGAGCCACCGACAGCCTGCGCCCGTCGGTGGCGGCTAGGGTCAGACGGTCACCCTCAATCTCCCATAGCACCCCGTTGATCGCATACCGCGTGCTCTCGCGGGCTGACGCGAACGCCGTCCACTCGATCAACCGTTTGATAGCCGAAAGCTCTATTGTAAACCCCGGAGCATCTTGCGTAGTGGGCACCGGCGGAAAGTCCGCCACGTCCTGGCTAACGATCTGGAAATGGCTCCCCGCCCCACGCACCTGAAGCATGGTCTCGGTAGTCTCAATGCTGAGCACTTCGTCTTCGCACTCGCGGACGATCCTCGCGAGCGTATCTGCGGCAGCTAAGGTCTCACCTGGTTCGTCGACTTCTACCTGCATGACCGAACAACGTAGTCCAAGCTCCAGATCCGTGGCAGACAACAAAACCACGTCCGGGCGTGCATCTATCCGAACGCACTGGAGCACCGGTTTCGGCGTGCGCGCTGCCACCACGCTACATATAGCTGACAGCGCTTCAGCCATCTCTTGTCGATTGAATCGTAGTTTCATGTAGGCTTGCTTCCTACCGGAGAACCGATTAACAGATACACGCTATATGATTACTTGTAGTACTAACTGCATCTATCTTACCAGTAATATGCCCGGTGAAAAGCGAGCGTTTCTGCGGATCGGCCTGCGATAACCATTTGAAGGGCCGACACCTGCCGTCCGAACGGCGCAGCTGGGCCCGTTATTAGGGTGTGATGAAAGCTGTAGGACTCGAAGCGGAAGAGCACGACCGGCCGGCACGCCCAGCGACTGCAGCAGGCAGAGGCGTCCATCTGACAGCGAACCGCAGCATCTTCCCACGGAGATCAAGAGACGTTCCTCGCTTCTTCGGCAAGTTCATCTAACAGGGAGCGGAATTGGGGGTCCTGTTCGGCCTGCTCAGCTATTGCCCGGCTGGCGTGCAGGACGGTGGTGTGGTCCCGGCCTCCGAAATAGCCCCCCACCTGCTCGAGACTCTGCGACGTCAACTGGCGCGCCAGGTACATGCAGACGTGGCGGGGGTGTGTAACAGCCTTGAAACGCTTTCGACCTGGTAGATCCGACACCTTCATGCTGAAGCGTCGGGCCACGACCTCCAGGATGGTGGGGATGGCTACCGCCCTGCCGGACTCCTGCCCGAGAGCCTCGTACGCGAGCTTTAGCGTCACCTTCCCATCGCCTGTGTGGCTCAACGCGTCAATCTTGATGAGGGCTCCCTCCAGCTCGCGGATGTTCGTGTCAATTCGCCCCGCGATGAAGCGGATGACTTCCTCGGGAATCTCAATGCAGCGGAGTTTCGCCTTTTTGCGGAGAATGGCCATCCGCGTCTCGAGGCATGGGCGATCCAGGAGAGCAACCAATCCTGAGCTGAATCGGCTCACCAGCCGCTCTTCCAGGCTGGGAATCTCCGCTGGGGAGCAGTCTGCGGAGAGTATTATCTGGCGTTGCGACTGATGCAGGGTGTTGAAAGTATGGAAAAACTCCTCCTGGCTGCGCTCTCGTTCAGCCAGAAACTGTACGTCGTCGATCACAAGGCCGTCGACCTGGCGGTACCTATACCGGAATTGGTGGATGGCACCGTTCTCAACAGCCTCGATGAAGTGATTGATGAACGTTTCACAAGAGATGTAAGAGAGCTTCACCTGCGGTCTGTGGGCGCGAATCGCGTGACATATCGCTTGTAGCAGGTGCGTCTTCCCGAGGCCAACCGGTCCGTATACGAAGAACGGGTTGTACGCCCGGCCAGGGTCTTCGGCAGTGGCGACGGCGGCAGCGTGGGCCAATCGATTGCAGGGCCCGGTTACGAAATGGTCAAATGTAAGGTCAGGATTAAGCGGTAATTCCTCGTTCGGGGTCGGGAAAGGGATATCTGCAGACGCAGTCTCGCTATCGCTCCGGGCGTCGCATGCAAAGGTGACGGCGACGAGTCGGCTGGTCGCGGCCTGTGCCGCCTCGGCAAAAGCAGCTTGGCAGTGCCTCCTCAGGTAGCGCGCCTGTGCCCCGTTACGAGCGCGAACGGTGATGACTCCGCAGTCTAGTTTAACGAGTTCGAGTTCACTGAACCAACCGCGCACCAACTGTGGATGGTTCAAGCGAACTTGGCCTATGACGTCGTTCCATAGTGTGGTGGGCGCAGCTGCCATCTAGTAAAGCGTGAAGCACATCCAGCCCGATACCGGTCCCAAACTGCCACGTTCCTTGCGACAGGTCCGTTCCGGCTCGGAGCTATGGGCTCTTGGACGGCAAGGGGTTTGCTGGAGGATCCAACCTCCAGAGCCTACCGGAGTATACTACTGCGCGGGGCCCGTCGACGCCAGCAGGAAACTATTTGTCTGCCATATCATCCGGCTCCGAAATCGGGCAGCGTGGGCGCTGCGCAGCGGAACAGGAACACATCGCTAAACGGCTCGAGCCGCAGCACCAGCGGTTGCATTTCACAGGGCGCGGATACCCGCTGCTGACGTACACGCACACGTTGCGTTGGCCCCAGCCGCTTGCGTGGGCGTCCACCATGCGCGCGCGGGACCCGCTACGACGGCCCGGGAGGTTGAGACGGGGTAGCGGGCACAGGCAGTCCCGACGGCCAGCAGATGTCGTTCGAGGGCCATTGCAACTGCTGCATGGCGTGATCTCGCTGGAGCATGAGGATGTCGGTGCGGAGGTCGCATGCGGTGCCGGTCGTAGACCCCTTTCCTGTCCCTAAAGCCGCATTTGCAGGTGGAGCGAGAGACACTATGATCGATGCTTGTGACCTGCTTTTGGAAGGGTTGGAGTGCCAGGGATGGCCATCCCACCGCGAACTTTGGCGACGCCGCCGGAAGCCCAGCTTGTTTTGGCGTTTGATGAGAACGAAACGTCAGCCTCGGGTGGGGGGCTGGGTGAGCGCGCGGGTATAGGGGGCGGCATGGGGGAACGAGCGTCCAGTATTGAGCGAAGAAAGGCGCCCCCGAGGCGCGGTGCGACTGCTGAAATGCTTGGGCGGCAGCAGCGCGAGATATCGGTGTCGGAGTTCTTTGCGAAGAACCGGCATCTGTTGGGGTTCGACAACAAGCGCAAAGCCCTGCTGACGACGGTAAAAGAGGCGGTCGACAACAGCCTGGACGCCTGTGAAGAAGGCGGCATCCTGCCTGAAATCGAGATCACCGTCAGACAGACCGATACCGACCGGTTCTCAGTGACGGTATGGGACAATGGTCCCGGGATCGTCAAGCAGCAAATCCCCAACGTGTTCGGGAAGCTGCTCTACGGCTCCAAATTTCACCGGCTGAAGATGTCCCGCGGGCAGCAGGGTATTGGTATCAGCGCAGCGGGAATGTACGGGCTGATCACGACGGGCAAGCCGATCCGCATAACCAGCCGAACCAGCGCGCGAGCGCAGGCGCACATGTACAGGCTGGCAATTGACACGAAGAAGAACCGGCCCGACATCATCGCCGACGAGCCCGTCGGCGTCGATTGGCCCCACGGAACCGAGGTCACGATCGAGATCGAAGCGAGCTACAACCGCGGTCGCCAGAGCGTCGATGAGTACGTCGAGCTTACCGCCATCACCAACCCCCACGCCCATCTTATCTACACGCCTCCGACCGGTCCGACGGTCGAGTTGAAGCGCGGGACCGACGTGCTGCCCGCGGAAGCCAGGGAGATCAAGCCTCATCCGTACGGCATCGAGCTTGGGACGTTGATGAAGATGCTCAAGGAGACCAAGGCTAAGAAGCTGGGTGCGTTTCTCGTCGGCGAGTTCTCGCGCGTCTCCGACCCCGTCGCCAAGCGGGTCTGCGCCATGGCTGACGTGACCAGCGCTACGTGGGTGAGCGCGGTGACGCCCCAGACTGCTGAGAGGCTTTACAATGCGCTGCAGAGTGTGAAGCTCAAGGCTCCGTCGACGAACTGCCTAGCGCCCATCGGCGCGGAAGCGATCCTAACGGGGCTGCTCAAGGGGATCGAGGCGGAGTTCTACACCGCCAGCACGAGGCCCCCGGCCGTCTACCGCGGCAACCCGTTTCAGATTGAGGTCGGGCTGGCCTACGGCGGGGAACTGGGGTCCGACCATCGGGATGGAGAGGAGGACGGCGGGAAGGGTTCAAAGGAGCCGGCCCAGGCGCGGATCATCCGCTTCGCCAACCGCGTGCCTCTGCTGTATCAGCAAAGCTCATGCACGACGTTCAAAGCCGTCGTGGAAACCAAGTGGAACAACTACGGCCTGTCGCAATCGGTCGGCAGCTTGCCCAGAGCTCCGCTCGTTATCTTGATTCATATTGCCAGCGTGTGGGTGCCATTTGTCTCAGAGGGTAAGGAGGCCATCGCGGACTACGACGAGATTCGCAAGGAGGTCAAGCTCGCCCTGGCGGAATGCGGGCGTCGACTGGGGACGCTCCTTCGCCGAAAACGCACCAGAGTCACTTACGCCAGACGCCGCGATGTCTTCACACGCTATATTGACGAGGTGGTGGAGGCTGCGCGTGCTATTACCGTGGTGAACAAGGAACAGTTCCGCAAGTCGCTAGTGTCATTGTCAAGGCAGTACACGGCGCAGGCGGACATGGAGTTCGACGAGCACGGCAAGATCGTAAGGAAGCATGCACCCGGCAACGACCTTGGCCTGCGGGATACGATTGTCGTTGACCGGGACGATGCACAGGAGCCAACAGGGCTTCTCAACTCGGATGACGATGCGAAAGCCCCGAGCACCCGCCGGAAACGCAGTAAGGCCCGCAGTGGCAGCAGGAGAACTCGCTAGTACCACAGTCGCGCATTGCGGATAGCCTGTGCTTTATGGGCATGGACGCTTACAAAGAGCTCATCGGCGATGCGCATGAATGCGACGTTGGTTCGGGGGTGGGGGGTTCATTTCGAGCGGTTGGCGGACACAATTGGCGGTTGTCTCACAATTCCGGCAGACGCATGGTCGCGTCTGACCGTCGCCGACCGCGCAAGAAGAGCGCGCGTGTGTGTGTGACTGGGCTGCCGGTCAGTTCGGCGCACAGACGGACGATGGCTTGGTGCGTTGAGTGTTCATCTAGGCAGCGTCGAGAAGCCCACCGAGCGCGCGTAGGAGGTGTGCACTGCACTGCCGGGATCGACCATGCAAGACTTGGCCATGGTAGCCGGGCGGCGCGTGGTGGGGAAACACCCGTTCACCCTTTGCGTCGGTGACGCCGGCGACTCGGGTAGTCGTCGTCCGGGGGCATAGCCTGATCCGAGCCGGAGCGCAAACGACGGGCTTTGGCATGTTGGCGTAGTGTACGCAATCTCACATCCCGCGCTGGCGCTTGGGGCTCGGACAAAAGGACAGCGGCTGCTACGGTACCAGGCTGTCATACCTCACGGTCACATGCGCGGGCGACCGGCCGCAGTCCCCGCATCAAGGCGTGGAACTGTGCCAGATCAAGCGACTGCGAGCCATCGGTCCAGGCTTCGTCCGGAGTGTGATGTACCTCTATGATGACCCCATCGGCGCCGCAGGCGATAGCGGCGTTGCTCATTGGAGCTACCAGGTGTCTGCGCCCGGTTCCGTGTGACGGATCGGCGATAATCGGCAGCGTGGAGCGTCGTTTTATCTCCGGAACCACGCTAAGGGCTAACGTGTTGCGAACATACTCCTCGTGCGTGCGTATGCCTCGCTCACACAGGATGACATTGTGGTTGCCTTCCAGCATTATGTATTCGGCTGCCAGCAGAAACTCCTGGAGAGTGGCGCACCACCCGCGCTTCAGCAGCACGGGCTTCTGCTGGCGCCCGACAGCTGCCAGTAGGTGCGTATTGTGCATGTTGCGCGACCCGACCTGCAGTACGTCGGCATAACGCGCGACG
>JBHHXS010000076.1:0-13072 GCA_046757145.1 Phycisphaerae bacterium
ACCCACGCTGCCGAAACTCGGCAAGCAAATGATCCACGTGATCGAACGCCTCCGCGACCGCGTGGCCGACGCCAAAGCGCCGGGCGAGGAGGTCGGCCAGCACGTCCTGGCGATCTTCGACTTCGCCCAGGACGCCGCCGGAACGTGGACCGTTTCTGGAACCGACGCCCGTCGGGCGATCTTGGCCCGCGTCTTATTGAAACGGTCCCTGAGCGCCGTAAGTCTCGTAACCACAAAGAGAAAGCCGTTCGACGTTCTCGCCGAAGGGCCATTTCTCGACGAAACTCGGGGCGACAGGATTTGAACCTGCGACTTCCTGCTCCCAAAGCAGGCGCGCTACCGGACTGCGCCACGCCCCGCGGCGGATCGGGCCATTTGACGTGTTTTACACGCGGATGTCAATTGCGCTCCTCGGTCAATCTCGTGGTGGCTGTAGCCCAAAAGCGGTAACGAATCTCCGGTGTGTGATCACTGGCGTTTCTCAGCATGTGCGTCGGCGGGACCAACCGCTTGCTTCTCTCGGCGCGAACAGGGGAGAGCCGGCGTGCCTCTGCCCGAGTCCTTGCAGAAGCCGTACAGCAAGCTACGGGTTACTCAACGGTGCCAGTTGTGAGAGGTGGCTAATGTGGCTAACACGACGTGACCTACGGGTCGGTCCGAAGCATCATGGTGCACCGCTGGTACAGCGTGAAGCAGACGGTTACCTCTGCTCATCTCCACAGCCCGTGCCCCGCAATTCGGGCGTTTCGATCCCCGGGGTCCCGCGATCCCCCCTGCGAGTCGAGTGCGGGCCATCCGGCGGAACGTAGCGGGAACTCACGCCTCCAGCAGGATGGGGCACCGCTCGGTTGCCATTCCCGAAAGCGGGTGCCGAACGGTGGGCGAGGGCGTTTGCGTCCCGTTTTCCAGTCCGCTTCATGCGGCGGCCCGCCCGTCTTATCGAGAGGCCTGTATCGGCCGATCGCACGCGCGCGCCAGCCTGACGTGTCAACCTGGTCCGAGGGTTGATTCATAATGACCATCCTGTACAATGGGCGTATCCGGGCGACGTAGGTTAGTTGTACTGACCAACACTTCCAGGATCAGATGATGCGTCATCGAAAGCCCACGACTCTGGCGATCGTTATGCTTGGGCAGGGTCTCGCGCCCACTCCTGTCGATGGCCAGTATGTGTTTTGGGCGGACTCTTCACCCGCAGCCATCCGACGCGCAGCCCCTGGCGATACGGACGGCGTCGTGCTGGTTCAAGAGGGGTTGGCAATCCCGGCGGGCATCGCCTTGGATATCGATGCGGGCAAGATGTACTGGACCGATGCCAGCACGACTCGCGATGTCGACATTCAAAGAGCCAACTTGGACGGTACCGCGGTAGAGGATCTTCTCCGGGCCGGCACTGTCGCACCACGAGGTATAGCCCTCGATCTGACCAACCGGAAGTTGTACTGGGCGGATGGATGGACCGGCAAGATACAACGCGCCGACTTGGACGGCTCACATGTGGAGGACCTTCTTCCCGTCGGGCTGATCGCGCCGTGGGGGATCGCGCTTGATGTGTCAGCCGGGAAGGTCTATTGGACGGATACCGGAGCCAAGACCATTCAGCGTGCCAGCTTGAGCGGCTCTAACATCGAGTACGTGGTGGCAGTCGGACTTGATCGGCCTACCGGTATCGCCCTCGACCTCGCGGGTGGCAAGATCTACTGGACCGATTACGGGACAAGGAAGATCCAGCGGGCGAACCTCGACGGGTCCGGTATGGAGGACCTGGTCACCGAACCGTCGTTCGCTCCCTATGGCATCGCTGTGGATCCGGGGTCTGATAAGATGTACTGGACGGTTCCACTTGATAGCGCGATTCGGCGTGCCAACCTGGACGGAACGGGCATCGAAGATGTTGTGCTCGCGTCGCCCTCTCCGTTCGGGCTGGCCGTTCTGCCCTGCGCCCAGACCGGGCACGATTGCCAGCCCAACGGGATTCCGGACGAATGCGACCTTCTGAGCATGGCGAGCGGAGACTGTAATCTGAACGACGTGCCGGACGAGTGCGATATCTCGAACCTCGTCAGTGAAGATTGCCAGGCTAACGGAATCCCCGACGAGTGCGAACCAGATTGCAACGGCAACGGAATCCCCGACGAGTGCGACCTGGCGGCCGGAATAGGCGAGGACTGCACGGGAAATGGAATCCCCGACGAATGTGAACCGGATTGCAACGAGAACGGCGTCGCCGACTCCTGCGACATTGCGAGCGACGCCAGCCCCGACTGCGCGGGAGACGGAATACCCGACGAATGCGAACCGGATTGCAACGAGAACGGCATCGTCGACTCCTGCGAGATAGCCTCCGCCGATAGCGACGACTGCAACGCGAACGGAGTGCCGGACGAGTGCGACCTTGCGATCGGAAGCAGCCTCGACTGTGACGAGAACGGCCGACCGGATGAGTGCCAACCGGACTGCAACGAAAACGGCATACTCGATGCGTGTGACATAACCGAAGGAACGAGCGATGATTGCACGGGCAATGGCATTCCAGATGAATGCGAACCGGATTGCAACGCAAACGGCATTGCGGATTCATGCGACATCTTGAGCGGTGCGGGTGAAGATTGCACCGGCAACGACGTTCTGGACGAGTGTGAGCCCGACTGCAACGGCAACGGCCGTGCGGATACCTGTGACATTGCTCAAGGCACGAGCGCAGACTGCAATGGCAACGGAATCCCCGACGAGTGTAACCTCGCGACCGGAGCGAGCGGGGACTGCAATGACAACAGCATTCCCGACGACTGCGAACTGGACTGCAACAACAACGGCCTTCACGATATGTGCGACCTTGCCACGGGAGTGAGCGTGGACTGCAACGGCACCAACGTTCCAGACGAGTGCGAGAGCGACTGCGACGGTAACGGCATCGCTGACGAATGCGACCTCGCGGCCGGCCTGATTCTCCCGTGCGCGGTCATAGAATTCGTGCCGACCGGCAGCACCATTCCCTACATCATCGACGGACACGAGATCATCATCTCGGCGGGCGGTGTGCAGGTTGAGTTTGACGTCTGGGCGTGGGGATGGGGCAACGCGCCTGGCAGCCCGGCGCTTGGGGCTTACACAGCACGTCTGGATGGAGAAAGTCTATTGGGATCCAACGCCTTTCCGAGCAACCCGGGAGTGGACCTGAGCCCCCCGTTCGGTGTCGAATGCCCGTGGGGCGGATGGTGCCCGCCCTCGGTACCCCCACCCGTAACCGAGACCGGTCAGTGCGGTACTTTCCGCTCGGGCTACTGCGACGATTTTCAGAGTGCCTTTCTGATGCGGACGGTCTGCTCGCATGATTCTCGTGTTCCGTGCGACACCGATGGCGATTGTCAAGAGACGGGCAGCCATTGCATAAGCAATCCTGAGTACATTGTACCGGGCGCGCGGGTGTATGGCGTGTTTTGGCCGGAGTGGCAGGCGAATAGACCACCACCCGGCCAGCCCGATCCTGGCCCGGGAGTCCGACCACTGGCCGGGGCGCTGAGATTGATCATTCCATCTCAGGCGAGGGGGACGTACGTGATCGGCATGGATCGAGCGCTCACGTACATGGAGGAGCCCCTGGGCGCTTTGCTTCCACTCGCGCGCATCCCCGCCCGCGTGACCATTGGCGGTGCGTGCTGCGGCGCTGACGACTCGTGCCAACTGCTCTTGGAGGACGAATGTGAAAGCCTCGGGGGAACTTTCATCACGGGAGTGTGCGGCGGGGATGCCGACAACGACGGCATCGCGGAGGTCTGCGATCCGTGCCCGCTTGACAATCCGGACGACTCTGACGGCGACGGTGTCTGTGACTCCGACGACGGTTGTCCTTTCGATCCGAACAAGACCGACCCTGGCCAATGCGGTTGCGGAGTAGACGAAAGCGCAGACAGCGATGCTGACAGCGTGCCTGACTGCGACGATCAATGCCCCGGCGTCGACGACCACGCATTCGCCCCCGGCTGTGTCACCGCCATACCCGCGTTGTCAGCATGGGGCCTGATCGTCCTCGCATTGTTGCTGCTGACAGCAGCCAAAACCACGACGCCTTGATCGGGGCAAGTACGGGTTCTCGTGGACCGTGCGAGTACGGCTCAGTTTCGCCGGGAAGATGCACAGCCTGCGCGATCACTTGCCGCTTGCGGGTACAATGGCGATTCCGTGGAACTTCGCCTGTTCGTGCCGGTGCATGGTGTGGGGACTCCGACGGTGGGAGGCATCGCGCGGTCCGAAGCTCGCGGTATAGATGCTTCGGCCACTTGTGAAGCACGAAGGCAGCCTCGGAAACCATACCCCATTGACCGATCCGCGAGTAACCGGCATTCAACCCGAGCCACGGACCCTATTGCGGTTTTCGAATCGAGTTCGGCCACAGTTCCGGCACGACCGTCAATCGGGAGCCGATCTACCACCAGCGTCCACCCTATTGCAGGCCATGGAGGGTGCCCCATAATGTGCAAATCTCTTGACTAGCGGCGTCCGTGGCGGCGGACTACCGATGGAGCAGCCCGTTGGTGAATCGCCTGGCGCTTACGACCCCCGTTCAATACGTACGAGGCGTCGGGCCCGTACGCGCGGCCGAGTTCGCCGGTCTGGGCGTGCGCACTGTTGCCGACCTCATCGAGTACTTCCCCTTTCGCCATGAGCTGAAGCCAAAGTCCGTGGCGATATCCTCCCTCGAAGAAGGGGCTGTAGCCACCGTAGTGGGCGAGCTCCGCAAGGTACGCGCCAGAGGCCCGCACAACAGGCAGAGCATCCGCGCTCAACTTGTCGACGGGACCGGTCGAGTTGACGTCACGTGGTTCAACTCGCCGTTCTTGGCGAACAAGCTCCACAACGGCCTGATCGTCCGCGTTACGGGCAAGGTCGGCGTCTTCCGTGAGTCGGCTTCTTTTGCCAATCCACACGTCACCGTGATCGAAGACGACGATCCGTGGTTCGGTGACACGGACAAGTATGACCCCGTCTACTCGGGTACGGCGAAGCTTCCGGGGAAACAGATTCGCCGTATCATCAACCACGTCTTGGAAGAGACGGTTAGCGAGCTGGTCGACTTCGTGCCTAAGTCAATCAGGTCCCGCCGGCGGCTTCCACTTCGCCGAACGGCGATCATGCGCTACCACAACCCCACCTCCGCGGACGACGTGCGCATAGCGCGTCGTCGTCTCGCTTATGATGAGTTCCTCATATGCCAGCTTGCGGGACAGTTGAGCAGGCGCTGCCTGCGGAATGGCCCGCGTGCCACACCGATCGAGACGACTGACCTGATCGACCGCCGCATACGCGGGAGGCTGCCGTTCACCCTGACCCCGGGACAGGACCGCGCCGTGGCGGAAATCCGGAACGATCTCGCTCGACAACAGCCAATGAACCGTCTGCTTCAGGCTGACGTCGGCGCAGGCAAGACCGCGGTCGCGGTGTACGCCGCTCTAGCAGCTATTGCAAATCGCGTGCAGGTCGCGGTGGTCGCCCCCACGGAAGTGCTTGCTGCTCAGCACCATACGAAGATCGCTCGCTATCTTGAGGGTAGCCGTGTGCGAATGGCTTACCTTGCAGGATCGACGCCTAGAGCCGAAAAACGGGCGCTGTTTGCCTCGCTTTGCAATGGGGAGGTCGACCTTGTGATCGGCACCCATGCGCTATTCGAGGAGAGCGTGGTCTTTCATGCTCTCGGCCTGGTGGTCATCGACGAGCAACACAAGTTTGGCGTCGCCCAGCGGGCATCGCTGCGGCGTAAGGGATGTGCGCCGCATACTCTGGTGTTGACAGCTACGCCGATACCGCGAACGCTGGCGATGACGGTCTTCGGCGATCTCGACGTCTCAACGATTGACACGGCGCCGCCTGATCGCCAACCGGTTGTCACAACGCTCGTACGCCCAAGCGACGAGGATAAGGCGTGGGCCTTCGTACGTCGGCGGCTTGACGTGTCGGAGAAGGTGTTCGTAGTCTATCCGCTGGTTGAAGAGTCTGAATCGCTTCCCTTAAAGGCAGCCAGGGTGGAGGTGGAACGTCTTTCGACGTCAAGACTTGCAGGTTACCGTCTGGGTCTGTTGCATGGACGTATGAATCCAGCGGAGAAGGCCGAGGTCATGGCGAAGTTTCGATCCTGCGAACTGGATGTCCTCGTCTCCACCACCGTGGTTGAGGTCGGGGTTGACGTGCCTGATGCCACGGTGATGGTGGTTCAGCACGCGGAGAGGTATGGTCTCGCACAGCTGCACCAACTGCGCGGCCGGATCGGTCGCGGCACGAAGAAATCCTTCTGTATGCTGTTCGCACAGAGTGCAGGCGAGGCGGCGCTGGAACGCCTGCGGATTCTCTGTGAAACCAACGACGGGTTCCGCATAGCTGAGGAGGACCTGCGTCTGCGTGGTCCGGGAGAGCTTATGGGAGACAGACAGCACGGGATTCCCGCGTTTAAGATCGCCGATTTGCTCACGGATTTCGCGCTGCTTGAAGAGGCGCGCGAGGATGCCGCCGAAGTGCTCCGCGGCGACGAACGCCTGGAGCTGCGCCAGCACAATGCACTGCGGAACGCCGTGGTGGAGCGGTACGGCCGAAGCCTCCTTCTGGTTGATGTAGCATGACGAGACGCCGAGCAGAACCGGGTTCCGCAATCGTGCAGGGGACCTAGGCCCCTCGGGTCGTCGCGAGTCACTATGAAAGCGTCCCCCATAAGCGTTCCCGTGCGACGCACGGCGCGTTGGCTTCATGCCGTTGTCGGCGTATCTGCCTCGGGGGCGCTGGTCTCACTTGCCCTCGAATTCGGGTTCGATAAGCCGCCGCTTCCAGTACCCCTGTTGCTTGGCGTACAGTTGACCGCCGTCACCGTCTACGTCCTCTCCCGCATCTACGACATCTGGATAGCAGCCGATCGACTCGCGGAGGTGCGGGCGTGCTGGCCGGACGCCTTATTGCTGCTCGGCGCATGCGTGTACCTTGCCGTTGAGCTGGAGCGCCATCCCGCTCACGTGCTCAAGGTGTCGGCGATGTACGTGGGCGCGATGCAGGTTGTCCTTTTGGTGCGGCTGCTCATCGCCGGTGTCAGGCTCAACCTGATGCTGTCACAGACGCGGTTGCAGCCCACAAGAGTGATGGCACTAACGTTCCTGGCTCTTATATTTGTGGGTGGGCTGGCGCTGTCCCTGCCTCGTGCCATCCACCACTCGGTGCAGGAGAGGGACGGGTTCTCTATTTCCTTTAATATCCTTAATGGGTTCTTCACGGCGACTTCGGCAACGTGCGTGACGGGACTGATCGTGTATGACACAGGCACGGACTTCACCCTCTACGGACAAATCGTCATTCTGATGCTGATCCAGTGCGGTGGGCTGGGCATTATGATCTTTGGAAGTGCGTTCGGAATGCTCGCCGGCAGGCAGCTGTCACTCAAGCAGTCCCTCGTGCTGCAGGACGCAATCAGCTATCGAACTTTGGGACATCTGCGGACTATGGTGATCTTCATAGTCCTCCTGACGTTCACACTTGAGGGTATCGGGGCAGCCCTGCTGTATCCACTCTGGGAAGGGACAACCTCGCCCGGGATGCGCGCCTTTCAGAGTATATTTCACTCCATCAGCGCCTTCTGCAACGCGGGCTTCGCGCTGCAAGGCGACAGCCTTATTCCCTACCGTCGAGCGTGGCAGGTGTACGGTTGCATCATGCCGCTCATAGTTCTCGGCGGGTTGGGATTCCCCGTACTCCACGATCTCTGGCTTGCAACGCGTGCAGCGGGCCGCCGCCTCAGACACCGACGCGCAGGCCTAGCCTGGGAATTCACCGGGGCCGCGCGTCATCGCTTTACGCTGCACAGCAAGATCGTGCTGTGCACGACCTTCGTGTTGATCGTTGTACCTACCGCTTGCTTTGTGATCTTCGAATCATTCCCAGATGTACCTGGCGGATCCGCGGATGCAGGGACCCCGGGGCACCCGACAATGAGCGGGGCGGCTTTGCCGCTACGTCTCTTGGATGCGTTGTTCCTTGCCGTGACCTGTCGCACGGCAGGCTTCAACACCGTGGCAACGGACGTGCACTCTCTCTCTCCGGCAAGTCATCTGCTCGCAGACATACTGATGTTCGTTGGGGGGTCACCGGCATCAACAGCGGGAGGGATCAAGACGGTCGCGATGGCGGTACTGTTGATCGAGGTGTGGTGCACGCTGCGCGGGCGCAGCCGGGTCGAGGCCTTCGGGCGCACAATCCCCGGTTCGCTTGTCAGACGTGCAGCGGCCGTAGTGACCGTGATGTTCGGCGTCATCAGCACCGTAACGCTGCTGCTGTGTCTAACGGAACGCGCATCCCTGCGGGAGGCCCTTTTTGAAACGATCTCTGCCTGCGGAACCGTTGGGTTATCCACAGGCCTGACGCCGCATTTGACGATTGCAGGACGCATGCTCATCATGCTGGCAATGTTCGCCGGAAGGCTGGGTCCGCTTACCGTGCTCATAGCGCTGGCAGGGCGCTCACGAGCGGCGCAATACGAGTATCCGACCGAACAGGTAGGCATCGGGTGAGCGAGCAGTAGCTGCGGCTCGGGATGCGTCAGCTATGCAGAAGTTTGCGATCATCGGGTTGGGACGCTTCGGGCACAGGCTTGCCCGCGCGCTCACTTCAGCGGGGGCTGAGGTCATTGCGATCGATCGGGATGCACGCTTGGTCGAGCGCATTCGGGATCAGGTTACGCTTGCCGTCTGTCTCGATAGCACGGACGCAGACGCTCTAAGGGCGCAGGGGGTCCCTGAGGTGGACGTAGCGGTGGTAGGCATCGGCGAAGACTTCGAGTCCGCCGCCTTGACTGTCGCCACTCTGAAGGAGCTCCGCGTCAAGCGCATCATTGCCCGGGCGGAGCGAGAGATACAGGCGGAGATCCTCACACGAGTCGGCGCCAACGACGTTGCTCTGCCCGAAGGCGAGTCGGCACTCCGCTGGGCCCACCGGCTCTCACTGCCCAACCTCACACAGTATATCGAGCTGGGAGAGGGGCACAGCATTATTCACATAAGCGCTCCGCGACGATTCCACGACAAGACACTCGTAGAACTGGACCTGCGAAACCAATACGGTGTCAATCTCATCGCACTGAAACGCTCCGTATCGGTGCAGGCGGACCCCGATGCTCCCAACACTACAACTGCTACGATCGTAGTTCCCGATGCCAAGACTATGATACTGCCAAGCGATGTGCTGGTCCTTGTGGGATCGAACGAGAGCCTCGGACGTCTGCCGCGCGAATGAACATCAGCGGTTGGCAGGGCTAATAATCGTGTGCCGTTCGCTGCCCATTGGCGAGCGTCGAGTTCCTCGGCTTCACGCCGTTGGGCGCCACCAGCGTAGCGCTGGTCCTGGAAGATCTGATCCGAAGGCGGCTGGCTGGAGAGCGCGTCGGCGACGAAGGCGCGATCGCGAAGGTTGAACTCCTTCTCAACGCTACGCCGCCTGAGCCGCCTGGTCAGCCCCATAATAACCAAGACTTGCCAAGACGCTGTGGGTCCGTGACTCGGTGGGCGAACGGTTTCCCGCGGCCAGCTTTCCCCCTGACCAACAGGAGAAGATCCGCTCTATTCTGTCCCTGACAATGCAGGATGAAAGGTGGGTCTCGCTTGATCAGAGAGAATGCGAGGGTGTCGCACGAGGACGCACGATCCCGTAGAATGGGACCATCTGGTTCGGGCTGTAATGGGCCATTCTTCGGAGACGACAGATGAGCCACGGCAATCGAAAGGAAGGGGCATCCCGTCCGCCTTCCGACAAGGTGGATTCCGCGCAACCCCAAACCGAGACCCGCCCCGCGCCATCGACCACGGGACTGGCCAAGCGAATCGGACAGTTTCGCGTCGTGCGCGTGATCGCTTCGGGCGGGATGGGCACGGTCTACGAGGCCATGCAGGAGAAGCCCCGCCGGACCGTTGCGCTCAAGTTGATGAAACGGGGTGTAGCTTCGCGCTCTGCCTTACGTCGTTTCGAGTACGAATCACAGATCCTCGCCCGCCTGCGTCATCCGGGTATCGCGCAGGTCTACCATGCCGGCACGCATCGCGATGGCGAAGCGACCGTTCCCTACTTCGCCATGGAGTACATCCCCAACGCGTTGTCGATCACGAAGTACGTGAAGGGAAAGAAGCTCGGCACGCGTCAGATGCTCGACCTGTTCGCCCAGGTGTGCGACGCCGTCCACCACGGCCATCAGAAGGGCATCATCCATCGGGATCTCAAGCCCGGCAACATCATGGTGGATTCGGACGGACAGGTGAAGGTCATCGACTTCGGCGTCGCGCGATCCACCGACTCGGACATGGCCGTCACTACCCTGCAGACGGACGTCGGGCAGCTCATCGGCACGCTACAGTACATGAGCCCGGAGCAGTGCACCGCCGATCCGCACGACATCGATACGCGAAGCGACGTCTACGCCCTGGGCGTCGTTTTCTACGAACTGCTTACAGGAAGGCTTCCCTACGACCTTAAGGACGCGGCGGTCTTCGAGGCGGCGCGCGTCATTCGCGAAGAGGCGCCGACCCCACCGAGCACCTTGAACAAGGCGTTGCGCGGCGACGTAGAGACGATCGCGCTGAAGGCGCTGGAGAAGGAGCGGGACCGCCGCTATCGATCGAGCGCGGAGTTGGCTGACGACATCCGACGATACTTGAAGAGCGAGCCGATAATCGCCCGCCCGCCGAGCATGGCCTATCAGCTTCGCGTCTTCGCAGGCCGCCACAAGGGCGTCATCGGGGCCGTGGCCGCCGTGTTCGTCGCGTTGCTCGGAGGCCCTGGCGGCCAGCACGTTCCTCTACATCAGAGCCGAATCCGCGCGCAAGGAGGCGACGGCGGCACGGCTGTTGGCACAGCAACACCTCACCGAAGCCCGGCAGGCGCGCCAGGCGGAGGCCCAGCAGCGACTACTAGCCGAATCCGAGGCGGATCGCGCCCGGATCGAGGCGAACAAATCCGAACAGGTGGCCGAGTTCATGACCGACATGCTCGAGGCCGTCGGTCCGTCGGTGGCACTCGGACGCGATACCACCATGCTCCGCGAGATTCTGGATAACACAGCCGAACGTGTCGGTAAGGAGCTCCAGGATCAGCCGGAGATCGAGGCCGAGATCCGGAGCGCGTTGGGGAATACGTACCGTCAGCTCGGCGATTACGACACGGCGGAGGTCCACCTGGAAAGAACCGTGGCCCTTTGCAGGTCGATTCATGACCCGGAACATGAGGACGTCGCCTCGAGTTTGCACGATTTGGGCCATCTGCGCTCGGCTCAGGGAGACTACGCTGAAGCGGAGAGACTGTATCGGGACGTGCTTTCGAGGTTTCGCAGAATGCGCGGCGACAAGCCCGCGGATCTCGCGACAGTGATGACCAGTCTCGGGGGTATGCTGAACACCACGGGCCAATACGACAAGGCCGAGCCAATGCTGCGGGAGGCCCTGGCCATGCAGCGCGAGCTGCACGACGGTCCCCATCAAGCGGTCGCCAAGAGCCTGGTGACATTGGCCAACCTCATCGAGAACAGGGGTCAGCTCGACGAGGCGGAGCAGTTGTATCGCGAAGCCCTGGCAATGCGGCGAAGACTCTCGGATATCGACCACGCGGGCGTCGCCAGCATCCTCCTATCGCTCGCGGGCCTCCATCGGACAAGAGGTGATCTTCCGGCGGCGGAGGGGCATACCCGCGAGGCGCTCTCCGTATACCGCAAGCTCTACGGCGAGCGGCACCCGCACGTCGCTCGCGCTATGTCCCGTCTGGCAGGGATCCTACATAGGCGCGGCAAGTACGACGAGGCGGAGACCCTGCACCGCGAGGCGCTGGCGATACAACGTCAGGCTCTCGGCTTCGAACATCCAAGCGTGGCCACAAGTTTGGTCTTTTTAGGCTGGACACTCGAAGCCAAGGGCGATGAGGCCGGTGCCGAGTCGTTGTATCGCGAAGCCCTCGCCATCCGGCGAAAAACGCTGGGCGACGACCACCCTATAACGGCGGTCACGATGAGCAACCTCGCCGGGATTCTGGTCTTACAGGGCAGGTTTGACGAGGCCGAGTCCCTCTACGGCGAAGCGCTGTCGATCACCCGCGCGAAGGTCGGCAGTGAGAATCCCAATGTGGCTAGCTTGCTCGCAGCACTCGGTAGGCTGTACCACAACAAGGGGGACTATGCATCAGCCGAGGTCGTCGCCCGTGAATCACTCGCGATAGCTCGGAAGATCTTCGGAGAGGGTCACCCGGCGGTAGCCGAGGCCCTCGGCAACGTCGCCGCCGCCTTGCAGTACCAAGGGAAGCACGCCGAGGCCGAGCCGATCCAGCGCGAAGTGCTGGCCATCATGCGGAAGCAACGGGGGGATCACCACCCGACCACCGCGACGGCGATGAACAACCTGGCCCGGAGGCTCGTCCTTCTTGATCGGCTCGATGACGCCAGGCGGCTTTACGAAGACGCCATCGAGAGTGTAAGAGAAGCGCTGTCCGCCGGTCACTGGATCACGGCCATCTTTCAGGGGAATTATGGTGAATGCTTGATCAAGATGGCCCGATTTCAGGACGCGGAGGACCAGCTCCTCGAAAGCCACGCGATCCTCGAGAAGAAGCGGGGCCCTGATCACGAGCGGACCCGGAAAGTGGTCGGTTTTCTTGTCGCGCTCTACGAAGCCTGGAACAAGCCGGAGCAAGCGGCCCAGTGGCGGGCAAAGCTACCGGAAGAGTAAGAGATCAGCCCTCTGCAATGGCTTACGCGGGTAGCGCCGGGCGTCCATCCCGAAAACGTCGTCCGGCCGGTTTTGCGTTCGATTGGCGCCCTATCGATAGAATCAAATCGTGTAAGATACCGAAGTGACCGGTGGCCCTGGGCGGGATCCAGGGACGGATTCGGGCCCATGAGCGGATGGGTGCGGCGAAATCGAACGAAACCGTGATGGCAGAGGCCTTTCCCCAGGCCGCCCGGCCATACCGATCGTGCAAGCCGCCGATGTGCGGAATGGAGATAACACGGACGCGCGACGGTGGCTCCAATTCACGTTCGACCGGCGCACTTCGGGCGCTGGATCGCACAGTT
>JBHHXS010000077.1:0-13059 GCA_046757145.1 Phycisphaerae bacterium
CGGCGAGCGGCTAGCGGCCGAGGAGATCGAGATTCTCCGGCGCTGGATCGAGGAGGGAGGGAGCTGGGAGGCGCACTGGGCCTATGCGCCCTTCCGAGCGGTCGCCGTACCGGAGGTGGACGGGAAGGTGCGCAACGCGGTCGATCCTGCGACCGATCAGCTAAGTGAACACGCGGCCAAGCAGCTTCGAACCGAGCTCATCGCCCCCGTAGTCCAACTCGAATGCCCCCAGTTTGCCTCGGATGACTTCATCGTGCACATCAATCCCACCGGTAGATTTGTCATCGGGGGCCCGGCCGGTGACTGCGGCCTCACCGGACGAAAAGTGATCGTTGACACTTACGGTGGTCGCGGGCGGCACGGGGGCGGGGCTTTCTCAGGGAAGGACCCGACCAAAGTTGATCGCTCGGCCAGTTATATGGCACGGCACATCGCCAAGAACATAGTGAAGGCAGGCTTGGCGAGGCAATGCGAAGTGCAGCTCGCATATGCCATCGGCGTGGCCGAGCCCGTCAGCGTCTCAGTGGACACCTTCGGCTGCGGAGATCTCTCGCAAACGACACTGGAAAGAATCGTGCGCGACGTCTTTCCACTCAAGCCGCGAGAGATTATGGATTATCTTGATCTTCGGCGACCAATCTACTTCGAAACCGCCAGGCACGGGCACTTCGGTCGCACGGGAGATGCCTTCACTTGGGAAAAGACTGATAAGGCAAGCGACATCCGTTCAAGGGCCGGCGTCCTCCACGCAGTCTGATCCCCCGCCACACGCGCCCTGACACGTGCCGCGAATCGTGCTCACCGCCCCCCAACGACCGTGCGCGACTACGCGCCTTCTTCTCGGGCCGGGAGCACAAGGGACCGGTACATGCCCGGGGCGTCACAGTTCAGGCGGCGTCGCCCAGGGTCTCCCGGCGATCGTGGTCTTGGATCCGAGCCCCAAGCGCCAGCGCGGGCGTACGGGCGAGAGCACCCAACCCCGTGGGTTCGGAACGATTTGGGCTCGTAGGCGTCATGATGATGTACCCGTCGCTCGCGCTCCGGGCTCGGATCGCGCCCCGCCGATTCTGTCACGGACCGGTACATGCCCTCCACGCTTGTGCTTGGGGTCTGATCAGTGTCGCACCGCAGCGCACTGTGGTTCACGTTGCTCGCCGTGCGAAGCGAGCAGCTTGTTTAACCGTCGTGAGTACAGCGCTAGTAGCAACGCCGTAGTGGTCGATTTCTACGGCAGAGAAGCCCATTTCGGCCGCCCGGTATGCCATGCTTACGAACTCTCCGTCGCGTGTCCCGATAAGAGCCCCGGTCGGAACACTGATCTCGGTGCGGCGCGCTTCCGGTCGGGGAGTCGCAGGAAGCTCCTCAGCTCCCGCTACTCGGATGATAGCACCTGCGGGAATAGGTAGGAGGGTATCGAGGTATTCCATAGAACCACTGCTGTGCCACCCACGTATGTCAAGCAGCAGTTCGCCGAGGCAGGTGCTGCTGATCCGCGTCAACAGTGCCTCCAACTCGGCCGCACGCCATCGATGTAAGTCTGCGAGGGGGCTTTCAACGTCTACAGTGTCGTTGCCCGTAGTGTTGCCAGCGCACCCGGCGTCGAGGCTTCGCTGTAGTCTGGTGTTGGCCCATTGCAACACGCGGTTGAGGTCGACGCCGGCAGCCCCTGTCTTCTGGTAACACGATTCGCAAGAGCAGATGGAAAGCAGCCGGCGCTGCTCGTCACCCAACACCGACGCCGGCTGGAGCCGTTCGCTGAACGCCTCCACCCAACCGGACTGCAAATCGGTTACCGCAAGCCCCGACAAGCCGTACGTAGCACACAGGTCAGTTGCGAGTCCACACAAATACTCCTGCACGTCGGGGTTCGCCAGACACGCGCTTGCCCGCGAATAAGTCCCGAAAACGCTTTTGGACGCCATATGCGGATTATGGTCTACCAGGCGTCCTGTAAGGGTCGCGGATACACGCGCTCGAAGGCGTAGGTTGCGCTTGGCACAGGCTTCTGCGATGGTAGCCAACGGGTTGCGCGTTTTAACCCATTCGGCGACGATCGGTTTGCACCGTGAAGTCGTGTAGTGATCGGCACATGGTTGAAACGCCGCTCCCCCGTCCGTCCTGAACACTCGCGGCTCGACGGAACGCATTCGAAGCTGGAGAACCGGGGGAGTTGCGGCCCATACCGTCAGACCGTCGACACCGACCTCTCCCTGGAGGCAATCGAGCACTGCGTCCACGCCTTCGTCTATCAGGTCCCAGGGATACGCTGCAAAGTAACAGGCGAGCATGCGCCGACTGCCTCCTGAATCATTGTGCGTGATTCGACGCCATGTATCCGAACCCCGCGCGCCACCGTGCCGTTTGGCGATCCGCTGCTTAGCCTCCGGGTTCTGATCAGTATCACACGATTGCGCTCGGTCGTCTAGAACGGAACGACCTGCGTCGATCCAAGCAGGAACTGTATGAGCCGACCCATCCCAAGACCGAAGCCGCTCCTCTGCACGCTGCGCCGCGCGGGGTTCTCCTCCGGGTTGAACAGCTCGAGATATTGAACGAAAGGCTGCCAAGCGGCTTCCATGACCTCGTCGGTCACTTCTCCGTTGTTGATCTTATCTGCGCGAAGCTGCACCATCTGTTTGAACATCTGACTCTCGCGCAACTTCACCTTGAGCGTGTGGTAGTTCTCCTCACGTCTGGAAGCACCGAAGGTCTCCC
The DNA here is from genome assembly GCA_046757145.1 of Phycisphaerae bacterium. GTDB lineage: Bacteria > Planctomycetota > Phycisphaerae > UBA1845 > UBA1845. The sequence continues at coordinate 2,716 of JBHHXS010000077.1, forward strand.
CTGCCCAAGGCAGCAGAAAATCGACGCAATCGACGGTGTACCGGCGTCGATTGTACACTTCGATCGGGAGGCCCTCCTCCAACCGTCCCCGGTCGGTGCGATACATGTTGAAGAACTTGATGGATTCGGGGTAGTGTGTCACCTGCACCGGACCGTTGAATAGCAAACAAACCATCTCCTCAATGTCGGAGCGGAAATCGTCGCCCCACTTGATCGACACACCGCCGTCATTAAGTCGCTTTAATATATCTGTGTAGGTTATGACCACCGCTGGTGTGTCGAGATACCGCTTCAGCCGCTCCTTATGTTCGGCCGGGACAATGGACGACTGGATCCCCACTTCCATCACGGTGTTGAGCAGTGTCTGCTGGAAGTTCAGCAGTTTCGGCAGGTCCATGTCCCTGGCCTCGTACTCGAGCAGGGCAAACTCAGCCAAGTGGCGTCCGTCCCCCGCCCTCGACTCGTTCCTGTAGCTTCGCCCGAGGGTCCAGACGGCATCAAGACCGTATTCGAGAATCTCGGCTTCCATGAGGAGCTGGTCGGTTTGAGAGAGGAAGGCCAATGCCGGAGCGTTCTGCAGAATAAAGGCCGTAGGCACGTTCTCGCAAGCGCCCGTACCCCCCGTGATCTTGTTGTAAAACGACTCGGCGGCTCCGGTCTTCGCCATATGCATGCGGATGGCGTCCACTACCGACGCCTTCAGACTGATGAGCCCTCGGTGATCCTCCATGGTCAGTTGACACGACATCTCCTAACTCCTCTTCGAACGTCTGCTGCGCATGCCTACGTTCCGCACACTTTGAATACCCGGACCTCACTGCGACACAACCTTGACTACTGCACGTGATCCTGCGGGTCAAGGCGCCGGCTACACCCTATGCTGTTAGCAGTTGGAGTCGAGCGTCCGACAAGTCGGTAAACTCACAAAGCCTGCCGTGCCGGCTCACGCTCCGAGCAATGCAACGCTCAGTCCGGCACGCTCTGTGTGAAGTTGCGACCGATCGTCCCATTGAAGCACGTCCGACACGGCTGTGACATTTGCGGGAGAGCGGTCCTGCTCCAACATATTCTCGCGACGTTGAGACTCCACGCTGAACCCGGTACCACAACGCGGCGCGCCCGCGGAACGCCGTTTGATCAACCGACGGGGAAGACTATAACGTCGTCGGTATAGCGTGGCCGGCGCCTCAGCACGAGTATTCCCTCAATCACTATGCCAACGCCGACCAGCAACAGCGCCGAGCCCACCACAAGCAACAAGTACTGGCCTTTCCGGATGAAGGTCGCGAGGTTCTCGAACAGAGCGGTAAACGTGCTGATGAGCATGAACAACGTGGGCAAGCCGGTGAACCACGGGTTGCGACCGCGCTGGTGGAGGTATAGAGTCGCCACAAGCAAGGCGAGTCCCGCGAGCAGTTGATTCGTTGTGCCGAATAGCGTCCAAAGGGCAAGCCCCGCAGGTTTGAGCTGGCCGGTCTCGACGTCTTCAAGCCTGTAGAACGCGAAGAAGCATATGGCGCCGACGGCGATCGCCGTTGCCAAGAAGCGGTTGGCGAGCACCCTGATACGCAGAGATGCACCCATCTCCGACACGTTGAATCGCAGAAGCCTGGTTGCTGAATCCAGCGTGGTCAATGCAAAAGAGACGACGACGACGGCAATGAACGCCGCTGCCAGATCACGACTTATGCCCAGGGCCTCGATGAATCGGCTGCTTCCATGGATGAACGCCCCGAGCTTGCTGGCAAGCTCGGCCTGGATCGTCGCCCAGTCGCGATAAGCGCTCTGCCAGGCGCCGGCGCTTTCGAAGCCCGCAGTGCAAGCAAGAACCGCGATCAGACCCAGCAGTGACTCGCCTATCATCCCACCGTATCCGATGGGCCGGGCATCGGTCTCGGTGTTGATCTGCTTGGCGGTAGTCCCGGAAGACACCAGGGCATGAAAACCGCTTGCCGCTCCGCATGCAATCACGATGAACACGAAGGGGAAGAGGGACGGCGCCCCCTCTGGATGGAGCCGAAGGGCCGGCGCCGCAAAGGTCGGGCGCAACACGAAAAAGCCCGCGTACGTCGTCAGCAGACCCAGGTACAGAAGCAGCGAATTGAGGAAGTCGCGCGCCTGCAGTAGGCTCCACACGGGCAGCACCGACGCGAGGAACGAATACGCCAACAGTATCCAGGTCCAACACGTCTGTCCGGGCCAACGCCCGGGATCTACACCCAGCGTGGGGAATCTGGTACCCAGCCACACCGCGATCAGCATAAGCACGAACCCTGCCAGCGTCGTCGGAGCAAGGGGTGCTTTGCGCTTGTAAAGCAGATGCCCCATGATCACGGCGAGGATCATAAGCGTCGCCGAAGGCAGCACCGCAGACGGGAAGGAGGTGGCGGCTTTGGAAAGGTTGTGCGGATCGAAGTCCGGCCCGGCCTGTAACAACTTGGCGATGATGAAGACGAACACGCCCATCGCCAGCGCAATCCCGAAGAAGATCAACGCCAGGAAAAGCAGCTTGGCACGTCCACCGATCACGCTCTCCGCCACCTTGCCTATCGATTGCCCTTGTGCCCGCATCGACACCACCAACGCGCTGAAGTCGTGGACACACCCCACGAACACGGCGCCGAGCACAACCCACAACGTTGCCGGAACCCATCCCCATATTACGGCCACCGCAGGACCCAGCATCGGTGCAAGACCCGTGATCGATGCGTAGTGATGGCCGAACAGAATGAGGCGGTTCGTCGCAACGTAGTCGATCTCGTCGCGGAGCGTATGTGCCGGCGTCAGCCGCTGCGGATCAAGGCGATAGACGTGCGTCGAGAGGTGCTTGGCGTAATAGCGGTACCCCGCTACATACAACACGAAACATGCGATAGCTGCCCAGAACGGATTCATAGCCCGCGATTCTAAACCGGCATGGGTTATCACGCGACAATGCGCGACCACGGCTTGTGTGCGCTCGTGCAGTTGCTGCACGACACCGCGGCACGCGCTACAGGTTTATCACCAGCGGCTTGTCGGGACACAATCGCCGTAGACGGCGTTGATCGACGGTCACGCCGAAGCGGTCTTTAGGCAGCCGCGGCGGTCGACCTCCGTAACCGAAACTCACCGCCTTGCTCACCACATCGTCGCTGAGGAGGTGCGACCCGAAGCACCCTTCCACCCACTCGACGCGGGGGCACACTTCCAGGAACCTTACGCCCGCCGCCGAAAGGATGCTGGTCTCACCCACCATGCATCCCAACTGCAGGCGCACGCCGGAGCGACGCGCCAACGCCGCCAGTCGCAGGGAGGGCAGCATCCCACCACATTTGCTGATGCGAATGTTGAACGCGTCGGCAACGCCCAATGCAATTAGCTCCTGCGCGTCCTCCAGCGTCACCAGCGATTCGTCGTGCATTATCGGGAAGTCAAACAAGTCGCGCAAGATACGCAGATGCCGCTCCTGCCCGCGCGGAAGGGGCTGCTCAAGTGCCGACAATGATACGTCGCCCGCATCCGACAGCCATTCTATGGCCTCATCCTTCGACCACGCCCCGTTCGCGTCAAGGCGAAGCGTCGCCCGCCCGCGGCGTATCGGATGGCGCAAATACCATGCAATGCGCCTCAGCGCCACGAGGTCGTTGGGTACGCCCACCTTAAGTTTGAAATGTCTTAATCCGCCCCAGTACATCTTGCGGACTTGCCTCAGCGCTTGGTCGGGCTGTAGAACGCCTAGCACCCCGCTGTAGCGCGATTGCCTGATGCTGCCTGGCAGCCCGAAGCCGGGGATGCCCATCCACCTCACGGCATCGTCCAGCGTACGTTTATAGCAACGCAAGACTGCGTGGAGTAGAGCCAACTCCACGCAGGCCCGGGCCGACGGAGACGGTCGATTGAACCCATCACGCCACGGAAGCGCTTCAATTGCTTCAAGAGCCTCGGGAAAGGAACTCGGATGGAATGCGAGAAGGAACGGGGCGTACACCGTCCGTATCGCTTCATAGGCTGATTCGACACTTTCCTGCGTCACGTACGATCTGGGGAGCGCCTCGCCGTAGCCCTCCGTCCCGTTCGTCAGCTCTATTGCAACGACTACAGGCTCGGACGCTGCGTGGTGAGCCGAAGCGTGCGCGACCACATGACGCATGGGGATGTTCAACGAGAAGACACTTACGCGTTGGACGGCTACTCTGCTCACACGACGATTCTACGCGGTCGAGGTGGTTTGCACAGGAGGTCGCGCGGGCCGGAGGCGTTACGGCGACGCAGGCCCACTACCATGCCCGCCGTCGTTCCCCATCGCCGCCCTGGGGGCCCTATGTCGCGCAGCTCAAGTATTCGGGCTGCTGTGCGCGAGCCTACGCCACTGACCAGACCCCCAAGCACCAACGCCGTGCACATGCACCGGTGCCCTGCACTCCCGCATAGGGAAGCTTGCGCCCAGTCGCGCACGGTCGTTTAAGGGGACTCCGAAGAGTGGCGCGTGCTCGCTGTTCGCCGTAACGAGCTTCCCGCGGGCAGGAGAGACGCGCATGCTCGTCGGCTGCACCGCCTGCGCCGTACGGATCTGGTTCAACACCCCGGAGGCCACGACGATGCAAGCCGCCAGCACCAGCACCACACCCAGCCACCTGGTACGTCTACTGCGCATTCCCTCGAAGGCCGCCGCACGCCCCACCAATGCCTGCACGATGAAGAATACCACCAGCGCGAGCAGCAACTTCACTCCGAAGATCACGTGATAGGGGGTCGGCGCCTTTCCACCGGCGACCGCCAGCTCATAGAAGTTGAAGAACCCACTAACCAGCAGGAGGCCGATGCACACATGAACAACCCTGGCCCAACGCTTGTACACGGCCGCACGCAACTTCTCTGCTGCATCCCCCTCCAATGCTTCAGCAACGCTAGGAAGAAACGCCCACAGGGCGAACGCCGATCCCCCGATGGCTGTGATCGCAGCGGCAAGATGGCACCAGCGCGAGATCAGCAACGGGATGTTGATGGCAATACCGGTATCGTCCATAGAGGATCACACTTCAGAGCTGATGCGCTTTGCCGCAGCGACCGGGTAGGCGTGACGTCATCCGGTCAGTCCCCGTACCGTGAATCATACAAGTCTCTCTGACTCAGGACCTCGAAGCTGTTCTGGACGAGCGTCTCGGCGGTCTGTTCAACGTTGTCGGTGAGGATTGCTATCGCAGCGCTGCCCTTCGGGTGGACTAGTAGAGGGTACGTGTAGTATATGTTGATCTCCGCAGCGAGCAGCGCCGCCCACGTGTGCAACAGGGCTCGCTTCCCGGGCGGAAGACTAACGACAATCAGTTCTGTCTCGCTGACCTTGAAACCCGCACCCGTGAGTACATCGTATGCCCGGTCCGGATCGTCCAGTATCATCCGGCAGATAGCGCAGTCGACCGAGTACACAACCGACACCGCGAGAATGCGAATGTCAGTCTGCTCGAACAACCTCGTAAGACGCAGCAGTTGCCCGACCCGGTTCTCTATGAAGACCGACTGCTGCCTGGCGCACAGATCGTCATGTCCCTCAGCGGTCTCAAGCGGCTCTAATGCCATACGGGCAAGTTTACCGGCCGAGCTTACAAACGACAGCATCCGCGGCGCCCATTTACATTCGAGGACGCGCTATGCCAATTCCGCAGTCGGTTCGGCTGCCACGATGACAGTCAGCCGGTGCCAACGCTACAGCCGCCCCGCGTTATCTATTTGTTTACAGTAGCTTACGTTCCTCAAATCGTCAATCCCGGTGGCACGGCGTGTGTCAAACGGTGCACAGAGTGGATTCTGCGCCATCGCGGAGTCGATCTGAAAAAAAAGGAGAGTGACGTGTCCAAAATCATCGGGATAGACTTGGGGACGACTAATTCGGTTGTCGCTGTAATGGAGGGCGATGCTCCGAAGGTGCTGAACAACGCTCAGGGCTCGCGTATCACCCCGTCGGTTGTGGCCATCACCGAGAAAGGCGATCGGCTCGTCGGCCAGATTGCGCGCCATCAGCAGGTCACCAATCCGGAAAACACGATTCACTCAATCAAGCGTTTCATGGGTCGGCGTCACCACGAGGTCAGTGCTGAAGGGAAAATCGTTCCCTACAAAGTGGTTGGAGGACCGGATGAGCTGGTAAAGGTCGCAATCAGGGGCAAGCAGTACACGCCGCCGGAGATTAGCGCGATGGTGCTGCAAGACCTCAAGAAGACCGCGGAGGATTATCTCGGGGCTATGGTAGATCGGGCGGTGATCACTGTCCCGGCCTATTTCAATGACTCGCAGAGAAAAGCTACCAAGGATGCAGGTGAAATAGCCGGCCTGACCGTCGAGCGCATCATCAACGAGCCTACCGCAGCGGCGCTGGCATATGGGCTGGATAAGAAGAAAGAGCAGACGATCGCGGTCTTCGACCTCGGAGGTGGGACGTTCGATATCTCCATCCTCGACATCGATCCGGAGATCGGCACGTTCGAGGTGAAGAGCACAAGCGGCGATGGGCATCTCGGGGGCGACGACTACGACGAGGAGCTGATCAACTTCCTGGCCGAGACGTTCCGCAAACAGGAGGGGATCGACCTGCGCAGCGACCCGATGGCCCTGCAACGCCTTAAAGAAGCTGCGGAGAAGGCCAAGTGCGAGCTTTCAACCGTGCTGGAGACCACGATCAATCTCCCCTATATCACCGCGACGCAGAGCGGGCCCAAGCACCTGCAGATCACTTTGACGCGCAGTCAGTTTGAACAGCTCACGAAGCAGCTCACCGAACGGTGCCGTAAGCCCGTTATGGAGGTGCTTCAGGCGGCGAAGATGACAGCCGACAACATCGACGAGGTCGTCCTTGTCGGGGGGTCGACGAGAATGCCCGCGGTGCAGGCCTTGTGCAAGGAACTCTTCGGCAGAGAACCCAACCGGGGAATCAATCCCGACGAGGTCGTAGCGGTCGGCGCAGCAATACAAGGTGCGGTGCTCGCGGGAGATAAGGAGGACATCGTCCTGCTGGACGTCACTCCTTTGACTCTGGGCGTCGAGACGCTCGGCGGCGTCGCTACGCCACTGATCGAGGCCAACACCACCATTCCAACGTCCAAGACGGAGACCTTCTCCACGGCGGCCGACAATCAGACCGAGGTCACGATCCACGTGCTTCAGGGTAACCGCCCGATGGCCATCGACAACCGGACACTCGGGCGCTTCAATCTCACCGGGATTGCCCCGGCTCCACGAGGAATGCCTCAGATCGACGTGACGTTTGACATAGACCGCAACGGCATAATCAACGTGTCAGCTAAGGACAAGGCGACAGGCAAGGAGCAGTCCATTCGCATAGAGGGTAGCGGCGGCCTGAGCTCCGAAGAAATCGAGCGGATGAAGCGAGAGGCTCAAGACAACGCTGCGGAAGACCTGAAAAAAGCCGAGCTGGTCAAGGCGCGGAACGAAGCGGAGCATACTGCCTACCAGGTGGAACAGCAACTCAAAGAGCACGGAGACAAGATCCCACCCGACCAGCGCTCCAACGTCGAAGCGGCTATAAACAGCCTGCGCGAGGCCGCCAAGGGTGACGACGCAAAAGCGATCAAGAATGCTCAGCAAAAGCTGCTATCCGACGCGCAGGCTCTGGGCAAGGCTGTTTACGAAGAGGTGGCCAAACAGCAGGCTACGGCATCTGCGGCGGCAGGTTCGGGCAGCGGTGGGACGAGCGCCGGGGAACAGTCCACGGGATCGAACGACGATGTCATTGACGCGGAGTTCGAGGTCAAGGATAGCAACTAAGGCCTTTCGCAACCTCGCGTAGCGGCGCCCTTTTCATCCGCCATTGCCAAGCGATGACAAAGGTAGGTCGCGTGATGCACCTGAATGGCGTGCACAATAGCAGGCCGGAAGCCTGCGTCGCTACGGCGTGCAGGCAGCCGAGCCGGCGGCTTGAGCAATCCGGAGCGGCTGTCACTCGCTAGCTTCCGGCTCGATCGGCTTAGCAGTGTTGATAAGACTGCGGGCCGAGGGCGTCTTCTGTGCCTCACACCGGATGAGTCAGCCTCTACGTACCCCGCGCTGCGCGGGCCTGCCAGACCCACTCGCCGCTTCTCCCGTTTACACGTGTCCATCGGGCGAGTGATCGTCCGGCGCACCCCTGGCGGCAGCCGACGAGCACGTTAAACTCGTACCGCTCACCTCCGGGCGCGGTCCCGGTGGCAACGTTCACCAAAAGGAAGAGGGCATGGAGCCCACGGCGCCCTGTGTGGGAGTCATCGTAGCTGTCGCCCCGGGCCCCGGCTTGCTGTTCGGGCTCATGCTCCTTGCTGCCATCGTGGGCGGACATCTCGCACACTGGCTCCACCTTCCCCGGGTGATAGGTCTCGTTGCCGGGGGAGCCGCCCTGCGGGTGCTGCTTTACGGTGTTCTGGGGGCGCACGAAGACGCTGAGGAGGCGCGCCAACTGGCAGAGGCTGCGGCGCCTCTCGGGGCAATCAGGGATCTCGCACTCGGGCTGATCCTGTTTCTCATAGGACGGGTCTTTGAACGATCCACGCTGCGCGCCGTCAGCGCTCGACTGTTGAGGCTTGGAGCGTCCGAGGCGGCCCTGTCACTTCTGGTGGTCTTTCTCGGGTGTCTAGGGGCAGCGGTGCTGACACTGCACGATTGTAGTATGGGGAGCCGCTCTGTCCTGGCACTGCTTCTGGGCATCGCAGCGATAGCGACCGCCCCCGCTGCCACCATGTTTGTGCTGCAAGAATACGAGGCGAAGGGGCCCGTCACCGACACCATCCTTGCGATGACCGGGGTCAACAACGCCGTCTGCATCGTGCTTTTCCACGTGGTTTTCCTGCTGCTCGCCTACTCCGGCGCGATGGCTGCACACCTCGGGCCTGCGATGGCCATGACGACGGTAGGAAGTGTGGTTTTGGGAGTTGCGTGCGGCGCCATCCTGAGCGTGATCCACGCCAAGCTCCCCCTCGCCGAAACGCTTCTTGTATTCTTCGCTTTATTCATCGTGCTCGGCGCGGGCGAGCAATGGCTCCTGACACACGTCGGCTTGTCCTACAATTTTCTCTTGACGTGCCTCGTGACCGGCGGCGTGTTCGCGAACGTCGCCATCGACGCCCACAAACTGGAAACGACGCTGCGTACCGCCGGGGCCCCTATATTTGCAGGGTTCTTCGCGCTGGCGGGTTACGGGCTCCACCTGGGCGACCTGGCAGCGATGGGGTGGATCGGCGCCGTGTACGTCGCGTGCCGTTTTGCGGGGAAGTTCATAGGGTGCAGACTCGGGGTTTCATGGGCTGGCGGGCTGGAGCGCTCCGACACGCGGCTGGGAACCGCCCTGCTGTGTCAGGCAGCCGTCGTGATTGGATTGGCATCGTTCGTAGAACGCAACTGGGACAGCCACATCGCCCACACCTTCAGCACTGTGGTTCTTGGGAGTGTGGTGGTGTTCGAGCTGGTCGGTCCCCTGCTCGTCAAGGGCTGCGTCGTACACGCCGGGGAGGTTAAAGCGATCACACTGCTGAGCAGGGTCGGACCAACAGCTGAAGCCACCTCGCTCGTCCGCGTCACGCTGCAGTCGCTCCGTCGCCTTTTCGGCTGGAGAGGCGGCAAGGCGCTTGAGGACGCCACGGGGCTGTCCGTCGAGCACATAATGCGCTCGAGCGTACGGCTGATTCCCGCGTCAGCAACGTTCGATGAAGTGCTGCACTTCATTGAACGCTCAACACACAGCCATTTCCCCGTTGTGCACGAAAGCGGAGAGCTTGCAGGTATGATCCATTTCAGCGACGTGCGCGACGTGATGTACGATCCGATATCGGCGAAGCTGGTGGCAGCGATCGACCTGGCTGACCCGAACTCTGCGATGGTGGAGATGGATATGCCGTTGACAAACCTCCTCGAAGTCTTTCACAGCCAGAACGTGGCCGTGCTACCCGTAGTCGATCAGCGCGGAAGCAAGCGCATCGTAGGCATCGTCGACCAGCGCGATCTCTTGCGTGCGGTCCGGGCGTCGCAGGAGCAGACCCGCAACCGCACCCGATCATGATGCCGCTATACACCCGTCGCGCCGCGAGACTCACAGCGCTTTGAGCGTCGTAGTGTACCCCACAATGACAATGGAGCGCGTTGTGCCGGGTGCCGAAGTTCACTGATCGGAGCCAGCCGCGTCGGAATTGTCAGCCCCGGTGTCCGGCGGCCGCGAGCGCCGCGCTACCACATCCTTGATCCAGACGCGCATCGACTCCGGAGCACGCGTCAAGCGCCATGCCTCGTGTTCGCGAATGATCGCCAGCACGACCTGACGTCGCGGTTCCTGTCTACCAGCCGGCTGGCTCGGATCGAGCTGGACTTCAGCGTATATGGCATATG
>JBHHXS010000078.1:0-13040 GCA_046757145.1 Phycisphaerae bacterium
CCGACACTCCTATTATCCCTTTTGTCGAGGGAGATGGCACCGGGCTGGATATATGGCGGGCTGCGGTCAGCGTATTCAACGCGGCAGTTGAGAAGGCGTACGGCACTAGAAAACGGATTGTCTGGTTTGAGGTGTTTGCCGGCCAGAAGTCGTACGACAAGTACGGCACGTGGTTGCCGCAGGACACCGTCAATGCCTTCAGGAACTATCTTGTTGGGATAAAAGGACCTCTCACCACACCGGTGGGTGGGGGAATAAGGTCGTTGAACGTCGCCCTTCGGCAAAAGCTCGACCTGTTCACCTGCCTGCGCCCCGTCCGCTACTTCACCGGCGTGCCCTCCCCAGTAAAGCACCCGGAACGAGTAGACATGATCATCTTTCGTGAGAACACCGAGGACATATACGCAGGCATCGAGTGGGAGGAAGGCACCCCCGACGTAAAAAGGGTCATCGCATTTCTCCAGGACGCCATGGGAATTAAGCAGATTCGCTTCCCGGGAACCAGCGGCATAGGCGTCAAGCCGGTCAGCCGAGAGGGAACCAGACGGCTGGTTGCGGCGGCGATCAAGTACGCCACCGCCAACGCAAGAAAAAGTGTTACCATCGTCCACAAAGGGAACATCATGAAGTTCACCGAGGGCGCCTTCCGCGATTGGGCGTATCAACTTGCCGATACCGACTTCGTCGACACAACCTACACCTGGTCGAGGTGGGAGCGCACCAAGAAGGACAAGGGGGAGGAGGCCGCCAATACCGAGCAGGAAGAGGCTCTTGCCGCAGGGAAGATACTCATCAAGGACGCCATCGCCGACATTGCCCTGCAGCAGGTGCTCACCAGACCTAACGAGTTCGACGTCATTGCCACGCTCAACCTCAACGGCGACTACCTATCTGACGCTCTTGCAGCGCAGGTCGGTGGCATCGGCATCGCGCCGGGGGGAAACATCAACTACGACACCGGGCACGCTGTTTTCGAGGCGACCCACGGAACCGCGCCGAAGTACGCCGACCAGGACAAGGTCAACCCCGGCAGCATAATCCTGTCCGGTGAGATGATGCTGCGTTACATGGGATGGACCGAGGCTGCCGACCTGATCATCAAGGGCATGGAAGGCGCCATCGGCGCTAAGGAGGTGACTTACGACTTCGAGCGCCTGATGCGGGCAGAAGGTGTCGACGCCAAGCTGCTCAAATGCAGCGAATTCGGCCGCGCAGTCATCAAGCACATGGGCTAGGCAGCGCCGCCTCGCTCCAGGTCGAGAAGAAACTGCTTGCGCCATAGTCCTCCGCCGTAACCGCCCAGTCGGCCGTTCTTATTGACCACGCGATGGCAAGGGATGAGGATGGCCAGTCGATTATCTCCGTTGGCACGCCCTGCCGCCCGCGACGCCCCTTGCCGGCCTACGTCTTCAGCCAAGCGGCTGTATGAGAGTGTCTCCCCGTAGGGTATCTGCAACAGCCGGTCCCACACCGCAACCTGAAAAGGCGTCCCAGGGTAGTCTATCGCCACCGAAAAAGCCGCTCGCTCACCTGCAAAATACGCCGCGAGTTCCTCGCGAAGCTGCTGCAAATGAGCATTGGCACCCGGCACGATGGCACGACGAAACCGCTTTCGCAGCGTGTCGACCTGCGATTCCAACGAGCGGCGCTCGGTGAACTCCAGGAGGCAAACGGCGCTGGACGTAGCGCAAGCCATCAGCCGGCCTATGGGGCTTTCGATCATTTGCGTCACCAGGCACTCTTCCGATCGGCAGCGTCCGGGAGGCCCACCGAAAGTGCGCTCAAAAGCATGCCTGAACCCGCTGTTGGAATCGTACCCATGTCCGAGAGCGACGGACGTAAGGTCGGTGCCCTCCCGGATTTGGCCCAGCGCTACTCCCATCCGCCTCGCCCGGCTGTACACCTGGAATGTCATACCGTAGCTCTTCTTGAAGTAACGCCTTGCCCTCGCCGGATCGATCGACATTGCCCGAAGATCGTCGTCGCTGATTCGCTCCGCCGGGACCTCGTCCACCCTTGCAAGTAACCGACCGACCCAAGCAGGCGGACGGCCGTTCGCGTCCATGGGGCGGCAACGCAGGCACGGTCGGTACCCGCCAAACAACGCCTCCCTTGCACTTGCGAAGAACTCCACATTCTTTGGCAAAGGCTTCCTCGCGGGGCAAGAGGGGCGACAAAAGATGCCGGTGGACCGAACACCAATGAAGAATATACCGTCATACGACGCGTCACGCCCGAGGTACGCACGTTCCATCTCCTGCACTGTCGGCATCGAGCTCATAAAGACAGGCTATCCCGCGGCAACAGCGGAATCTACCGATATCTGAGCGCGGAAGTCGAAAAGTCGGCGGTCTTGTGGAGCCGGATCGTCGACCCACCGCCCGGCGCGGCTGCTGCGGCGCCGCCGCCAATCGAAACGCGCGGGACTCTACGAGGAGAAGGCGAAGGTAAACTCACCCGACTCATCCGTGCCCATGGTCACCGTGGTGGGCATCACCGGCTCGGTCATCTGCTCCAGGAGCCGCCGGGACATCTCCGGAAGAATCGCGCGATCGAGGACGTGGTCGATCTGCCTGGCGCCCACGTCCACCTGATTGCACTGTTCGGCAATGCGCTCGTAGGCGGCGTCCTCGACCGTCAGGGTCATACCATGAGCATCCGCCAGGCGTTTGGCCACCTTACCGACCTTCATACGGGCGATGGACTTCAGAATCTCCTTTTCCAGCGTCATGAAGGGAATCACCGTCGTTCGCGCCACCAGGGCCGGCTTGAAGTGCTCGCGCAAATGCGGATAGATCGCCTCCTTGAGATCATTGATGTCGATATCCTCCTCCGCCTCGCACATGTTCTGAATCACGTCGGTGCCGAGATTGCTGGTCATGAAGATGACCGTGTTTTTGAAGCTGACTACCCGGCCTTCTCCGTCGGCCAACGATCCCTTGTCAAAAACCTGATAGAAAAGGTTCATAACGTCCGGATGGGCTTTCTCGACCTCGTCCAGCAGCACTACCGAGTACGGGTGGTGGCGCACCGCCTCGGTCAGCACACCACCTTCGCCATATCCCACGTAGCCCGGCGGAGAACCCTTCAACTGTGATACGGTGTGTGCTTCCATGAACTCCGACATGTTGATCGTGGTAAGGAACTCCTCTCCTCCGAACAGCAGATCAGCCACCGCCAGGGCAAGTTCCGTTTTTCCCACGCCGCTTGGCCCAACCAGCATGAACACACCAAGAGGTTGAGCGGGGTTCCCAAGACCGGCTTTCGCCGTACGCAGCTTCTCGGAAACGGTGCTAAGGACGTGATCCTGTCCAACCACGCGCCCCCTCAGCTTATGCTCCATCTTGAGGGCGGCGCTGATCTCGTCTTTGACCATGCTGCCAACGGGGATCCCGGTCCAGTCAGAGACAACTGCCGCCACTGCTCCCTCGTCCACGTGAGGGTGCAACAACGGCGCGTCTCCCTGAAGCTGCTTAAGCGCTTGCATCGCCTCGTCGATTTGCTTGCGCAGCTCCGCTTCTTCAGCCGTGTGCTGGGCTCCGGAGGATGCCGCAGCGGTGCCGTCCGTTTCCACACCCTTGTTGTCCGCTGCGCGCCCGTCACCATCCCCTCCGTCAGCACCGCCTGCTTCACGGTCCGGCTCCGTCTGCTGCTCCGGTTTGCAGCCGGGAAGTTGGGACCGCAGTTCAATGACCCGCTTGACAGCAGCGAGTTCGTCCAGCCAGTGTTGCTCAAGCCGTTCTCGCTCGGTGATAAGCGAGCCCCGCGTCGAGATCATTTCCTGCAAGGCAGCCTCATCCGTGGCGATACCGCTCGCCTCATCGCGCTTGACGGCACTGATAGCCGTGTCCAAGTGGCTGATGCGGCGATCAAGGTCCTCCAGCGTCGCCGGACGCGTGCTCAGGCCCACCGCCACGCGCGCTGAGGCGGTATCCAACAAGTCGACGGCCTTGTCCGGAAGGAACCGCCCGCTGATATACCTGTTGGACACGTTGACGGCGGCGGCAACGGCCTCGTCGAGAATCACCACCTTGTGGTGCTTCTCGTACTTGTCTTTGAGCCCGCGCAGCATAACGACGGCATTGTCGGGCGTAGGCTCATCGCAGCGGACAAGCTGGAAGCGACGCTCCAATGCCGCGTCCTTCTCAAAGTACTTTTTGTATTCCGCCCATGTCGTCGCAGCAACGGTGCGCAGCTCACCACGAGCAAGCGCGGGTTTGAGCAGATTGGCCGCATCGCTGCCACCTGCCGCACCGCCGGCACCAATCAGCGTATGCGCTTCGTCTATAAACGTGACGATGGGTTGCTCACTTCCTTTAATCTCTTTGATGACGTTTTTGAGCCGGTTCTCGAACTCCCCCTTCACACTGGCACCCGCCTGCAGAAGACCCAGGTCAAGGGTGATGAGCTTGACGCCCTGCAGCGTCGGCGGTACATCGCCGTGCACTATTCGAAGTGCCAAACCCTCCACTATCGCCGTCTTCCCCGTCCCGGGCTCCCCGACGAGAATGGGGTTGTTCTTCCGCCTGCGGGCGAATATGTCGATCATCTGGCGTATTTCGTGATCCCGCCCAAACACCGGATCAATCTCACCCGCCTCGGCCTTCTTCGTCAGATCAACCGTGAACTGGGCGAGCGCCGCTCCTTCCGCAGGCCCGCCGCCTATCGGCACAGCGTCGCTAGCGGCGGTGGAGGCCGCCGCGCCGAGTACGATCTCGTGGAAATGATCGCGAAGCTGATCGACGTCGATACGATCGAACTCGGGGGTGTACTCTCCGAGGCGCGTATGCGTGGGGTTCAAAGCGAACGCGAGGATAACGAGCCCGGCTCGGATGCCCTCGAAGCCGAGTTCATCCGCCATCACCGCCGCCGATTGGAAGACCTCGACGATCTTGGGTGACAGCGCCGGCTTGCCACGATGCCCCGTCGGAAGTTCCTCGAGAATGCGCTGTAATGCCCGACGTATCTGGCCCGGATCCACCTTGAAGGTGTCGAATATCCGCGCCACGTCGCCCGACGTATCGTCCAGCATCCTGAGCAACAGGTGCTCGGGAGTTATTTCAAAGTGAGAGCGCGTCTGGCACAGACTCGTTGCACCCTGAAAGCAACGGATGCAGCCGGGGTCTAGCCGACTAATCAGTTTTCGCAGATCTTCTGTCTTCGGTGCTGTCGACATAATTGCACAACCCTCTGTAGCACTGGGCAAGAACCGTCACGCTGTAACACCCTGCCCCGGGGAGCGGACGCCCTACGGCGTCGCAGCCTCACAGCGTTCCCCCGCCTCACTCGCCGCCCCAGGCGCGCTCCGCGCGCCGCCTACACCGGTCCGCGGAGCGGAGGCGAACATGACCGATGTAGCAGGCATTTCATCAGTTCTCACCCAGCTAGTAAACCCCAGCCGGCCCGCATCTTCGTCCGACGACAGTCGCATCTCGGGAATCTCGTGCTCGGACAACTTCATCTCGATGGTGAACGCGAGGGGGTCGGCGCAGTACAATTCGACCAGCGACTGAGTCTGGGCAAAGCACTCCCCGTCCGGCAAGAACAGCAAATAAGTACCCCAGTTCACCGGCCCTACCGAGATACTGAACGCCCCGCTCAAATCATAGATCTCCTCTCCCATAGTCAGGTCGACACCGAGGGTGCTGTTGGTCCGTCCTATGCAGTTCAGGTCCGCAGGGGAGATGGAAACCCATCTGCCGGCGCATTGCTCTACGGTCACCGGGAAGCTCCGCCAATAATCGGACAACACGCCTTCCAACCCGGCCGCTGACTTGGGCCTGAGCGTAAGCATCCCCGCGTAGCGAAGCATGCGTATCGGACACACTCCAAGGATCTGTTCAGTGTACCGTGGATCACAGCCGATCAGCCAGAGCAGGTACTGCGTGATGAGGTCGCGCCCTCGTACGCCGTAGCCCACGTGGAAACGGTACTTGAGCCAACTGCGGTAAAAGAGCGACAGCAGGCGATGGTGGAAGATATCCAGGAAATCACGCACCGGCGAGAAGCCAAACTCCGGATCGTCCGGCTCAACCGGAGCGGTGCCTGCCGCCACCCCCTGCTCACCCCATTTGCCGGCAGGCTCGACCGAACGGAGAACGTCGGCGGCATAGTGCACAGGCAACGGCGTGCAGACGCCGTACAACCCCATGAACGTCACATCAATCCGGTAGAAGGGATCTTGCCCGTCGACACCTCTGTTATACGTGATTCGTCTAACGTCGCAGGAGGGAAAGCCCATCGAGGGGTGCGGCCGAAAGCGGAGCGGTTCCGAGCTTACCGGGCCGCGACCGCCGACCGTCTCGCCGGTGGTGTAGTATCTCTCCAGGAGCCACACCGCCTGGAAAAAATCAAACTCGCACCCGCGCTGCGTCAAGCGATCAAGCAGCTTTGCTCCTTCCCCGGACGCGCGTGACCGTCCCGCGGCGTTCTGCCCGACTTGGGTCTGCCCGCAGGTACGCGACGCGTCGGTCATTTCACGCTCCTACCCTGCTGCTGGCCGGGCTTATCTGCTCCCCCCATCGCGGGGTGAACGTGTAGACCTGCCCGCTTTTCGTGAACCGCGCCGTAAGCTGAGTGTAGGCGTTGATTGTCGAATACAATGCCATGAATCGATCGAGAATGGTCGCGAAGAGGTAGGCATCGCCCTCGCCGGCGAAGTGCTCCTCGTTAAGCTCCACCTCCACCTGCGTGCCCGCACCGGGGCGGCTTTCGATGGCAAGGCTACCACCGCGTGCCTCGCACCGTAGCGCCGCGAATCAGCCGCTCGTCGTATCTGGAGCCGATGCGAACAATGCCGTCGCGCATGCGTGCATTGGCCAGCGCCTTCTGCGCATCTTGCTCCGACTGAAAATCGTATACACGCAACAACTCCTTGAAATGTTCGGCGCTTAGCAGGGAGGCGAAGTTCAGGGACATATGCGAAATCAGCCGCCAGTGGAGTGCCTTGCCCAGCGGCGGGCTGATAGTGGGCGTAGGTTTGAGCAGGTTGCGGAACCTGCCACCCGGGGGAGAGCTGTCCGTAGGTTCGGTTATGTCGCCCGCCCGCAATGTAGCGGGCAAATGGCGATTCGTGCACGTCAATTCGATCGACACCGTCTCTTCTGCCGGAGGTCCGCCACTCTCCGCACCTCTGACAAACGATATGTACGTATCCGTCCCGAACCTCACGTCCTGCCCGACGACGTTGGGTGTCACGTGCGTCTGGTAGTAGGTGGCCGAGCGCGCATCAGCCGGTGCCGCATGCCGAAAAGAGTAGAAGGGCTCGTACTGCCGAGACTCGATGCCCTCCGCATGCACCAGACCTACCACTTGGTCTACGGAATACACCTCCAGATGGCGGCGCTGGGCGACTCCAGCCTTGGACTGCTGAACGAGGTATTGGGTGCGGTCGTGTCGCACGCGTATCGGGTCGGCCGAGTGCTCGAACAAGTTGATGATCGGTACGCAATGCAGCCTAACGTTGTCCTTCGAGACGAGAGGAAACGACTCGAGCCGCCGGTTAAACGTGACGGCTACCTCAACAGCATCGGTCAGCTCAAGCTGCGCGACCGCCCCGGACAGCCCTTTGATGTCGACGAACAGGAACCGCTCCTTGAAAGCAAAGTACTCCTGCAAGAGGCGATAACCGGCAAAGCTGTGCGCAGGGTACGGGAGCACCGCGTCACTGCGGTCGAGCCCCGCCGGTGAGACGTGTTCACGACTCAGCACCAGTTCTTGTCGGCTGCGGCTTCTCGAACCATCGCTCACAGTAACATGCTCGACATGTGCTACCAGCAGCAGATACAGCGCGAACGTCGTCCGCGCGTCGCCGGCGAGATGGAACCTCACCGACTCGAGCTCGAGCTTGGCCAGCTCAGCCTTGGCCGACGTGCGCAGCCGGATGACCAGCCGCACAGGTTGGGCAGCCTCGGTCTCTAGAACAACCTCTTCGACCACCCACGGACGCAGCTTCACGGGCCATGTCGAGCGGTAGCGACAGCTCGTTTCGTCCGTTGTGACACTGCGGAATTCCGCTCCAGCCGTCACATCGAATGGCGCCTGCATCCCCTCGATATCCGGGAGAAGCTCAAGGATGGTCATCGAGGGTATAGGCCTGAGGTAATGCGGCCAAAGCAACGACATCATGTTGGCCGTTATCTCGGGGAGCTCATCGTCGAGCTTCTGGCGTATGCGGCCACACAGAAACGCAACCCCCTCCAAGAGACGCTCGACGTCCGGGTCCGAGCCTCGGTCGCCAAGGTACCGGGCGATCTCAGGATTCATGCGGACGAACTCAGGCCCTACTTCACGCAGGTAACGAAGTTCATCCTGATAGTACGTATTACTCAAACCCTGCCGTCCCCGCGCGGTAGTGCTGCGGAGCTCCTTCGCGTCGGCACAGGCCCGGCGCCGCAGCCCGCGCTTACTCCGAGACGTCGAATTCGCCGCTGCCCCTTACCGTCGTCTCGTACCATATGCGGTGTTCACCCGACTGCGCGATTAAGGTGGCTTCCACACGGAAGCCCAGCCTCTGCGCACCTTCCTCCTCAACACTCCTGCTGACTCGAACATTGCGCAGACGAGGCTCGTACTTGTCGATAGCCACCTTGATCGCGTCCTTGACCCGCTCCACGTAGGCTCGACTACCGATCGTCAGATCCGTCAGGGCCGGCAGTCCGTAATCAGGCATTGCCTCGCTCATCCCATGCCGAGCGTTGAGCAGCCTGATCAGGTTGCGCCGCACCGAGTGGATAACAGCGTCAAGGTCCTCCGCAGCCGTCGCCTCAAATCGATCGTGGCCTTGAGCCCCCAGCTGGGCAATTCGATCAAGGAGCATCTGTTCGCGGGCCATCTCCAACGCTCACGTAAGGACCCGCAGGCTTGAGCCACCGCACAGCGGCGTCCGGCAAGGCTGCGGGTCATCTTCCGGAGGTCTATGCAGTGCGGCGCCCGCAAGGGACGCTCGACACGATCCGCCTCCTGGAGCGCGCCAACGATCCTGTTCCACCACGCTGTCCGGCATCCAGTTCCATTCCACCTCCTCGTATGTGAAACTCACTTGCTCCATATGCCTGTAGGATTCATTCGCGGGAACGAAACTCATCGGCATATAGGGGGAAACGTCGACGACTCGAGCGTTGCGCAGGGTGATCTGATAGTACTGCGTTTCGGAGCGAGTCGCAGGATCGATCCTGTAGAACATCAACGCCACTTCCGCCAGGTTCTGCCCCGTACACAGCGCCTTGTGTAGGCCGGGGCTTGCCTTGTCAATCGTCTTTACCACACGCAGCGGGGAGTGGACCCGCACTCCCGTAGCCTGACCGGTCGTCGGATCCACCGGCTGGTGGATATGATGCTCTATCTCAAAAACATCGGATGTGTCTTCACGGCCCTCTTTTTCAGAAGAGCCAGGGTACTCTCCTATCCTAAGGTTGCACGGCGTCGGCATTGTCTGTTTCTCCTTCCGTAATGGGGCACAATACGATCCCCAACAGTGCGGAGCCAACCTCGGCCCCGCCAACGCAGGCTAAAAGGTGCCCATCTGCCTCTTTATACTACCGCGGGGCATCTTGGGAACACTACCCGCTGTGCCCCGCCCCAGTCAGCATCTCACGCATCAAAGCACGTCGCGTGCCAATGTCGCGCGATCTGATTAACCACATACCATCAACGCGTAACCCGCGCCGTAGCAGTACTCTATGACAATTCTAATCCGGCTTAGTCCAGCCCGTTAGGCACAGCGCTGCAAGACCCGGGCTTCTATGCCCCACCGACCGGATGAAGGTGGGCATTTCTGCACACCCGGGGTACATGCCCAGTCCACGAAAGCGGCGCCACTGGCAAGTGCACGTCGCACCGGACAGCGAAGCGCTCATTTCGGCTACGGCGCCATGTTCACGACGGAGGCGGGTCGAATTGTCCCACCATGGACAGCTCCACTTCCACACCTTTCAGCTTGAAGTGCGGAATCATCTGGATCTCCGATTTGAACATTCCCGGTTTTCCAGGGACCGGCTGCGCCGTGACCTCGATCTCCTTTAGCGGGTACTTGCCGGCGAGCTTGTCGTCCAGCGTGCCCTGTCGGCAATACTGCTTAAGCCATTTATTGATCTCACCCACCATCTTATCAGCGTCCATCACGCGCCCCATGTTCTCGCGCCAAATGACCTTCAGGTAATGAGCTATCCGGCACGAGATCATCAGGTAGGGGAAAGACATGCCGAGTCGCGCCCGCGTTTCATCCTCCTTGCCCTCAGCGGTATCGGGAAACTTCCCCACCCGCTTGCAGGACGGCGCGTCGAAGAACGCCGCGTTGTCAGCCCCCTTGCGCATCACAAGGGGCATGAAGCCGAAATTGCACAGGTCCACGTCCATGTCCTCGGAAATCAGCGTCTCCGTCGGGATCTTCGTATGGTATTGCCCCATCGCCTCGTACTGGTGCAGAGGAAGGTTCGGCACCGTACCACCGCTGTTGGGCCCTACGATGGAGTTGTACCAGCCGAACTTGGCGAAGCTCTCCGTCATTCTCGCCGCCATCGTGAACGCCGCATTGCCCCACAGGTACCGCCCGTGGTCCTCGACCCGTACATCCTCCTCGAACGTGAACTCCTTGACGTCCTGATCCGCCACCGTGTACGGCTTGCGGAGCAGGAATCGAGGCATCGCCAATCCAACGTAACGCGCGTCGTCCGAATCGCGAAACGCGTTCCACTTAGTGTACTGAGGTTGCTCGAAGATCTCGTACATCTCCGCCATCTTCGGCAGATTGGCAAACGAATCCTCCTTCTTGCCGAACATCCGTGAGTCGGCACCTGCAAGGAACGGACACTTGGCAACCGCCGATACACGGGCAATCTCGCTCAAAAGCTCGCACTCGGGATTACGCGGATCGAACGAGTAGTTGCTGACCATAAGCCCGTACGGGTTGCCGCCGAACGTATTGTACTGGTCCCGATATACGGTCTTGAACAGGCCTGATTTCTGCCAGTCCTTACAGTCCTGAAAGTCCTCCAGAAGATCCTCCTTGCTGGCGTTGAGCACCTCGATGCGGATGTTCTGGCGGAATTCCGTATTGTCCACAAGATACCACAGGCTGCGCCACGCGGATTCCAGCTTCTGTAGCTGTTCATGGTGGAGAATCTCATTCACCTGGGCGCTGATCTGTTGGTCGATCTCTGCTATGAAGTCGTCGAGCACCTGTTTGTTAATGGTGAGCTTGTTGGGATCGATGCCGGCTGCCTTCTGCACCACGCCCGCGATGCCCTTACGATACAAGTCCCGGAATTCGTGGTCCAAGTCCCAGCTGTCGATGAGGGCATCAACGGCGCTGGTGTCCACCTCTGCGGCGCCGGCTGCTTGACTTTGTTGGGGTTGTTCTGCCATGGGTTTATTCCTCCGTTGCAAGCCCCGGATTGAGGCTCTCGAATCTACTACGAACCCTCTCCATGCCCGTCGTCACGCAATCATCCGGCAGGCGCCTCTGGCTCCGTGGCTGGGGGCTCGGCGCCACCCTCCCCGCCGGAGGCCTGTTCCGCGGACGAACCAGCTGTGGAAGCGCCGGCGCTTTCAGCCGGTGACGAGATCATCTTGACGATCTGGTCGCGCACCGCCGGATCCTTGATCGCTTTAAGCAGTTCCTTCTGCGCCGCCTTGTCCCCCATCTTCGGACGCAGGGCCTTGATGGCGTCTCGCAGCTCCAGCAGGTTGTTCAGCTGGGGCACCTGCTTCGCAATAGACTCCGGGCGGAAGTCCTTCAAGGTACCGAACTTCAGAGATACCGGCATCTCACCTTCGCCCGAGATGCGGTCAGACACCGACATGTCCAGCGAAAGATTGAAGCTCTGCATCACGGAATCGAAGTTCGATTTGTTGATGTCCAGTGGTGCCCGCTCCTCGATCGGGCGCTTGTCATCCTTCAAAGTGTAGTCGCCCATCACCAACAGGCGAAAGGGCAGTTCAGGTTCCGCCCCACCCCGGAGGCGATCAGATATCGCAATGTTCACCCGCGATTCGCGAGCTTTTGACGGTCCTTTAGCCATATGTTCACTTCCTTCTCTGCTTGAAGCCTAACATGGATCACTTGCCCGAGGGCTCTGCAGCCAGGGCCGCCAGAGGATCCAACTGACACAACCACGCGAATGCTTCGCGGACACGTTGCAGCGCCTCGTGCGCCGGCGTTTTCTCGGCGTCGGTCAATGACTTGCGGCAGCGATACAGCGTCTGAGCCACGTCGATTGCCAGCGCCGGCTCCCATTCATCGATGTGGTATCGTTTGATCTCCTCGTAACACTCCTCAAGCAGCGGCGCCGCCAACTGTAACCGTTGAGCATTGCAGCACAACTGCGCCGTGCGGAGCCGCCAGAGGAGGCGATCACGCTTCTGCGCACACGACACGAAACCCTCCCGCAACGTGCCGAGAGCTTCCTTGAGCTTGCCTGCCGCTGCCAGCTTTCTGGCCTTGGCCGACGCCACATTTAACTCGCCGTTCCCGGCGCTGCCAACGCCCGCACCCTCGCTGCTCTGTGTAGGCGCCACGTCGGACTCGATCCACATCCGCGTTTCACCAGAACAAAGCGGCGTCCCACCGCGAAACTTAAGCTCGAACAGCCCTGGGCCTAAACGATGCACCAATGCCGCCGTCTGCCCCATAACCGCCTCGCGAGCGCTGTCATACGAGCTACCCAATCCGTTCATCGCGGCACAAACATAACGCTGAAGGTCAAGCCACAGCGGATCGTTCGAGCGGAAAGCAGACTCCGCGTTCTTCAGCAGATGATCCCACAAACCGTTGGCCATCTGATGGCTGAGCGCGTCAACCGTCGATGCCTCGGGAGGCTCGATCGCGTACTTCGCAGCGTCCGACGCGGGCAGCGCAATCTTGGACCACTTGACCACGCGAACGATCGCGTAAGCGAAGGGGTCCGTCGCGTCCGCCTTCCGCAGAAACGTCGCGGCACCCAGTACCGCATTCAACGCCCCGCTGACGTCCGTAACCTCCCCTGCTGCAAACCCCGCACCACCGGCACCTGATGCCACGCCGCCACTTGATGCCACTGGCG
>JBHHXS010000079.1:0-12973 GCA_046757145.1 Phycisphaerae bacterium
CGGGTACCTGCGTCGCTCCGGAGTTCTGTCAGATTCACCTCAACGGGCAACCATCCGGCCAAAGCAGCGTGAGTGCCTCAGCCGTTGCGGGTGCTGTGGTAACCTGCGGCTGCGCGGCGCCTGTGGTGTGCGAACCGTTGCCCGACGGATCCGGCTGCACTGACGTTACCTGCGCCAATCCGGCTGCGTGGTGCACACCGACCCAGATCCACGTTGACCCCGCTACACAGGTGGTCACGGTGTTGGCTTGCGATTGCATTACCTTCGATGAATGCCACGTGGATCTGTTCGGGCCGGGCGGGGAACCGGTCTGGTGTCCGGGCGGTTGTCCCAGCGCGGATGAGGTCTGCAATCTGATCGGCACTGATACGGACGGCGACCTGATTGACGACACGTTTGAGTGTCAGTGCGAGCCGATCGTATGCCAGCCGTCGGCGGACGGTTCGGCTTGTGAACCTGTCGCCTGTTCCCTAATCCCTGAGGAACAGTGTTTGGCTACGTGCATGGATTACGATCCCGTTACTGGTACAACGACGATCGCCAGTTGCGACTGCCTGTATGCCTTCGATCCGGCTGACTGCCACGCTGAGTTCCCGCCGGCTGTTTCGGCGGATCCGAATCCGTGCCATCCGGTTGACGACGGGACGGGGACGGTCAGGCTTCCGCCGGAGGGCTGCGAGTACCTCAGCCCCAGCGAGGTGCATCAGATCATCAACGGACTGCCGGCCGGCACGACGATCCAACTCGACGCCACCCATGCCGGCTTCTTCAACGTCACGACCACCCCCGGCGGCTCTCTCGCTGGTGAAATCGAGACCTTCGATTCCACCTTGACCCTGGCGATGACCGGAACCGGTGACCTGGCTGGATTCCAGCGGAATATCCAGCTTACGACGGCGTGCGAGGTCCACACCGGCCCGCGTACCCCGGGCGATCGCGTTCAGAGTTTCCCGAACGACATGGTCTCCTTGAGCGGGTCGATAGCACCGGGTGATCCGGACTTCGACCAGCTTGTTATCACCGGCGGGACCGACTACGGCCTGCCCAGCCCCGGGCATACAACGCTGACACAGTTACCCAACGGGGAGTTCGCGGTCGACAGCTTCTTCGACATAACTTATCGGATCGACTTCGTCGGCGCTCCGGGCAGCGTGCTCGACGGCATGTCGGGTTCGACGACGGGGACGATCCGCATGAGCACCGGCTCCCCGCCGCCCACATGCGTGGCCAATTGCCCAACGGGGTTAAGCTGTGAGCAGACCATGACCACGAACCCGGACGGCACGATCCGCATGTGCTGTGATTGCACCGAGCTGACCGGTGCGTGCTGTGACGCCAGCGGCGTATGCACGATCACCACTGAGGCGGCCTGTCTTGGTACCTACCTGGGCGACGGCACGAGCTGTGGCGGTATCGAGGCCTGCTGTATGCCGGACAACACCTGTGCGGACATGGACCGGGAGTGCTGTCTGAACCAGGGCGGCACACCGCAGGGTGCCGGGACGGCGTGCACGGCTCCGGTGGCTTGCTGCTTCACCGACGGCAGTTGCCAGGACCTTGACCCGCTCTGCTGCGAAAACGCGGGCGGGACGGCTCAGGGGCCGGGCTCGGCATGTCTGGGCGACGGCAACGGCAACGGAGTCGACGACGCATGCGATGTGCTCTGCCCCCTGGGCGACGACTGGTGCGTCGCGTTGCAGACCACCGACTGCCTGGCTAACGATCCCGCCGTCGAGCTGTGTCTACCCGCCGTCTGGAGAATAGCCGATGACGGCACGGGCGGCCTGATACCTGAGATTGACGCCTGCAGGTGTTTCGAGCCGGCAGGTTGCGGCTCGCCTCAGCTTATCGGTATGACGGTGATATTCTGTCCGGGCGACTGTCCGGTGCTGCCGAACGACATCTGCCAGGTTCACGTCAACGACGTGCCCGTGGGCGACAGCGTGGACATCAACACGCTCGCGGTGGGCGATCTGGTCAGATGCGGCTGTGCGGGGCAGCAGCTTCCCGAGCCCCCGGCGATACCGGCTTACCCGCACAGTGTTCGCAAGAACCGGGTGTTGTCCATCAACGCGGCGACCAATCCGGCGAAGGTGCCCGCCCCGATCGCGATCGAGGCGGCCTTGACTTCGATGAAGCGTTGCCAGGTGGACAACCGCCGGGCTTGCATCGTGGATGCGGATTGTCCGGACGTCTGTACGGCGAACCATGACATACAGTGCATCGACGACGCTATGTGCGGGATGAGTGGTCCGTGCGTCACCAGCGGGCCTTGCACTGAGCATCAGGACGTTGGTTTGATTAAATGGGTCGCCACGCCGGTGGCTCTGGTAAGCCCGCCAGACTGCTTCCCGCTGTTCGACTGCAACAACCAGTGGGTGGCGGAACTGGTGGATGCGCCGGTGTACCGGCAGTGGACCGAGAGCGTCATCCACGTAACCGACTGTGAGGTCGTTCCCGTTTCGACCTGGGAGATGACCTCGGTGGACCAGACCGGGCTTCGCAGTCCGGTTCCGTTAACCATCGGGACGATCCTCAAGCCGAACCTCAACTACGGCGACGCCGCCGGGCCTGTGGACCCGATTACGTTGCAGTACACTCCGCCTGACGGCTATGTTAACGTGATTGACATACAGGCGTTCCTGTTCGCCAACGGCGGTGATCTCGGCTCCCCCCACACGACGTGGGTGGATTTGCACGGAGCCGGCGTGGTTCCCCCATGGCCGGTGTGCGAGCCGCCCGACTTCGCGTGCATCATTCCGCAGCGGGTGATCAACGTCAGCGACCTGCAGCAGATCAAATTCGGCTTCTTGGGCAAGATGTACGTACAGACCCCAGGACAAGTCGATCCGGGTCAGTGTCCGTAGTTGCGATAGGCGGCTAACAAGGCCCCGGGCCGGTAAGCATACCGGCCCGGGGTCGTCCTCGGCGGCGCTTTGTGCATGAGCGCTGGGCAAGCCCGCGGCAGGCAGTGCGATACACGTACGGGTATCTGGTCGTCTGGCGTCGTTCCCTTCGAATGCCTCAGGCGCCGGGCCGGCTCAACGCCTGCTCCATCGTTAAGCTCGGTTCAGCTTCTGCCTGACCGGTGTATGTTCGCCGCGTCTTATCGTGTCCTCGATTCACTGCTTCCTACGTCGCTTCCGGGCTCGACCTGTTTCCTGGTCGAACACCTTCTTCTTGCGGACGGTATGGTGATAGTGCTGTGCGAAGCGGTGCGCTTCGTCGCGCATGGCTTGCAGCAGCCGCAGGGCCTCGTTGTTGCGGGGCAGTCGGATGGGGGCGCTTTTAGGTCGGATATAGATCTCCTCCTCGCGTTTGGCGAGCGAGATCACCATCGGCGGGCGGACGTTCATCTCGCTGAAGGCCTCGAGCCCGGCGTGCAGTTGCCCCAGCCCCCCGTCGATCAGGATCACGTCAGGGTACAGCTCTTCACCGTCAGCGGCGTAGCGGTACCGGCGCGTGATGACCTCACGAATGGCTGCGTAGTCATCGACACCTTCCACGGTTCCGATCCTGAACCTTCTATACCCTGGTTTGAAGGGCTTGCCGTCGATGAAACACACCAGTCCGCCGACGTTGGCCTCACCCTGCAGGTGGGCGATGTCTATGCACTCCATGCTCCTCGGCGGGGACTCCATCCCCAAAAGGTCCCCCAGCTTCTCCAGCCCTTTGCGCGGTTCGACGTAGAAGACCTCGGGCTGAGCGTCCTCGCGTACGTCGCCGGCCAGCTCAATACCCTTTATCGCCTTGATCTGGTCGCGCAGCTTGGCCGCTTCCTCAAAACGGAGCTGGCCTGCAGCGGTCTCCATCTCCTTCGTCATCTGGCGAACCGCGACGCTGCGCTTGCTCGCGAGGAACTTCTTGAAGCGGTTGATGTCTTTCCTGTATTCTTCTCTACTGATCAGGTCGGCACACGGGGCGGTGCAACGCTTTATCGCATGCAGCAGGCACGGCCTGAAGAAACGCCGCGATTCGTCACCGTCCTTAATGTCCAGGTCGCAGGTGCGAAACTTGAACACTTTCTGAAGGGCGTTGACCGCATCGCGGATCGCCGCGGCGACGGCGAACGGCCCGTACAGCTTGCTCCCCTTTATCCGCGGCGTGCGGGTTACGAAAACACCGGGGAAATCGTCGCGCGTGGTGATCTCGAGGTACGGGAAGGTCTTGTCGTCCTTGAGCTGCGCATTGTGCGGCGGCTGTATGTCCTTGATCAGACGGGCTTCCTTCAACAGAGCATCAACCTCGGTCTCACATTCGAGGTAGTCGATGTCGATGACCTTCTCCACCATTCGGCAGATATCCGGGCCTCGGGTGTTGAGAAGGTCGGCCGAGGGCTGAAAATAGCTGGCGACGCGCGAGCGGAGCTCCTTAGCCTTTCCAATGTAGAGAACGCGCCCGGCGGCGTCCTTCATCAGGTATACGCCGGGAGCGTGGGGGAACCCGGAGATGTGCTTGCGGATGGTTTCCAGGCGCTGCGCGTCCATACTCTCGTATTGTATATCGTCCGCCGCTAAACGCGGAGCAAGTGCTGTTGACAAACCTGCGGATTTCGGCGATGTACCGCGGGCGCTTGTGGGACGGTCTGCCTGCGGACAGGTGACAACGAATGAACAGCTCATCCGGTGAGCGACTGGGGCCACTCGAGATGGTGATGGCGGCCATGGCGAGCGGCTTGGTCTTGGTAGTGTTCGGAGGTGTGGCGGCCTCCACCAACGCAAGCGGGGCGGCGCCGCAGATTGACGACCTCGGAGCGATCCTGCTATGCGTGCTTGGTGTACTGGCGCTGGGTGAGAGGGCAGCATATTTGCTGATTCGCCGGGCGCCGATGGGCAGGACACTCCGGGCGTTTGACGGGATTCCGTCCGTTCCCGACCGCCGAAGAGCTGTGCTAAACGGCTTTGCGAAGCTTACGCTCATAGCCGGCACCAAGGCCGAGGGGCTGGGACTCTTCGGTATCGTAGTCTTCCTGGTCAGCGGCAGGGTGTTGGGGCTGCTCGCGCCGGCTGTCGCGATCATACTACCAGTGCTACTATTCCCTGGTTCGGAGAGGGCGCGGTGGTTCGAGGCCGGTGTCACGGGATGGGACGTCTAAGCTTCGTATGGACATCATCTCCGGCGCTCGGCGCAGGTGCGTTGCCGTGTTACGAGCGATGTCGGACCCCCCTCTCGGAGAATCAAAAGTGGTTTGCGATAAGGAAGTAGCAATGCGCTCACATAGAACCATAACGAACGCCCTGTTTGGCATTGTCGCGGCAGCCGCGCTGGCGGTGAGCCTCGTGTCCGCCGCCGTAGCCGATCCCAGCGTAGCGCTGGTCTACCCGAAGGCTCACAAGGTGGATCAGGTCGATGACTACCACGGGGTCAAGGTGGCAGACCCGTATCGTTGGCTTGAGGAGCTCGATTCGCCGGAAACCCGCGCGTGGATTGAGGCGGAGAACAGGCTTACCTTTGCATATCTCAAACAGATACCGGCCCGCGAGAGAATCAAGGCGCGCCTCACCGAGCTTTGGAACTATGAGAAGTATGGCGTGCCGTCCGTACACGGGGGAAGGTACTTCTTTCGGAAGAACAACGGTCTGCAGAACCAGTACGTGCTATATACGATGAAGTCACTTGACGAGGAGCCCAGGATTCTGCTCGACCCCAATACACTATCTGCGGACGGCACAGTCGCTCTTAGCGGCACCGCCGTCAGCGACGACGGGAGGCTGCTCGCGTACGGGCTTTCAGTTGCTGGATCAGACTGGCAGGAATGGCGGATCCGCGACATTGAGACTGGAATCGACCTGGATGACCGCTTGAAGTGGATAAAGTTCGTACGCGCATCCTGGTCGAAGGACGGGAAGAGCGTCTTTTACACGCGCTTTGACAAACCCAGTGAGGGCGAAGAGTACAAGGACACGAATAAGTTCCCCAAGATCTACTATCATCGTCTAGGTACTCCGCAGGCGCAGGACGTACTGGTATATGATCGCCCTGATAAGAAGGACTGGTTCTTCGGGGGGTCGGTTACGGATGACGGCCGCTACCTCATCGTGGAAGTGGAGTCAGGGAAAAAGCACGAGAATATGGTGTTTTACAAGGACCTTCAAACTCAAGACGCATGCGTAGTGGAGCTCCTTGACAAGTTCGATGCAAAGTACACCTTCATCGATAACGACGGCCCGCTCTTCTGGTTTCGGACCGATCTTGACGCTCCACGTGGGCGGGTGATAGCCATCGACACCAACAACCCGGATCGGACTGCGTGGAAAGAGATTATCCCGGAGACGCGGGACACCCTGGTTGCAGTGAACGTCGTCGGGGGCAAGTTCTTTGCGAGATACCTACGGGACGCTCACAGTCGCGTAAAGATATGCGACCTCGAAGGAAAAACCGAAGGCGAAGTAGCGCTCCCGGGCATCGGGTCGGTGTATGGGTTCGGCGGGCGACGCGATGATAAGGAGACGTTCTACGCCTTTACCGGCTTCACCATGCCCACTACAATCTTCCGCTACGAAGTCGCCTCGGGAAAGGCCAGTAAGTTTCGCACGCCCAGGGTAGACACTGATCCCCACGCATACACGACGAAACAGGTCTTCTACCGCAGTAAAGACGGCACGCGCGTTCCCATGTTCATCACTCACAAAAAAGGGATCAAACTCGACGGCAACAACCCGACCTATCTGTATGGTTACGGAGGATTCAACCACGCGATCACACCGTTCTTCAGCGTTTCCATGACGGTCTGGATGGAGATGGGAGGGGTCTTCGCAGTAGCCAACATCCGCGGAGGCGGGGAGTATGGCAAAGACTGGCATCTGGCTGGAACTAAGCTCAACAAGCAGAACGTGTTCGACGACTTCATTGCGGCGGCAGAGTGGCTTATCGACAACAAGTACACATCCACTCCGAAGCTAGCCATCGGCGGAGCGAGCAACGGTGGGCTTCTCGTCGGGGCGTGTATGACTCAAAGGCCCGACTTGTTCGGGGCATGCCTGCCTGCCGTCGGCGTGATGGACATGCTGCGCTTCCACAAGTTCACTATCGGCTGGGCGTGGGCGGCAGACTACGGGTCTTCCGACGATCCGGAGTTGTTCAAGGCACTGTACGCCTATTCGCCTTTGCACAACATAAAGCCCGGCGTCGCTTACCCCGCTACGTTCATTACAACCGCCGACCATGATGACCGCGTCGTGCCGGGGCACAGTTTCAAATTCGTCGCGGCTCTTCAGGCTGCGCAATCGGGCCCCGCGCCGGTGCTCATTCGCATTCAGACCAAGGCCGGCCATGGTGCCGGAAAGCCTACCACCATGAAGATCGAGGAAATCACGGATAAGTGGGCCTTTCTGGTGCGAGCGCTCAACATGGACTTCCCAGGCTGAGCGATCGGACGGGCACCCGGGGGGCAAAACTCCCGATCGAAGTCGCGAAGCTCGTGTGGTAAGTCAGGACCAAAACCGGGCTATACCACCACGCGTGCCGGCTTAAGGTCACCCACGACCGACGGTGTGAGCCTGAAGAGTGTAAGAAGCAGCCGTAACAGGCGCCAGGAGATGTCGACAATGCTAAGACGATCAAGATCGGCGTTAGCCCTGCTCGTTTTGACCCCTTGCGTGGCCTACGGGCAAGCGGCTCCCACATGGCCGCAACTGTCCCTTGGCACGTGCCGGGTAGATGAGTTCCTAGCGGATAGACCCACAAGCGACGGGCGCGGCGTCGTAATCGCCGTGCTCGACACCGGTGTGGACCCATCGATCCCAGGCCTGACGCACACCCCGGACGGCAGCGTGAAGGTAATAGATGTTCAGGACTTCTCCGGCCAGGGGGACGTCGAATTGCACCGCGTCCGCGCCGATGACCGACGGCGCAGGCTCATCTACTACGACGACGACGGCTCCCCAGTACCCTACGAGCTCCCGCCGCTTCCAGCCGATGACTCCGGCGAACGGCGGCTTCACTGGCTGGGCTTCCTGGACGAAGGTCGTTTTGTCAACTCCGACGTTCCAGACCTCAACGACAACGGCAACACCGACGACGAGTTCCCGATATACGTTACCGCCCTGGAAGGCGACGGGGACGATCAGGCCCTCTGCTTCGTCGACACCAACCTGAACCGGAGCTTCGCTGATGAGAAACAACTGCGCAACTACAGGCTGAATTACGATACGTTCACGCCGTTCCGTGAGAAACCGGAGAAGCAGGTCAACCCGGTGACATTCGCCGTCAACATCTTCCTGAGGCAGGGGAAGGTAGTCGTACACTACGACGACGGAGCCCACGGCACACACGTCGCCGGCATAGCCGCAGGCTACCGCATCAACAATCAGGACGGATTCAACGGCGTCGCCCCGGGCGCGAAGGTTATGTCCCTGAAAATCGGGCAAAACGCGGTGGGAGGGATCAGCACAACGGAGAGCATCAAGAAAGCCGTGGAATACGCGGCACGCTTCGCACATGAGCACCGCATGCAGGTCGTCTGCAATCTGTCTTACGGGGTGGAGTCGACAATCGAGGGCAACTCGGAAATCGACAAGATAATAGATGACATCCTGCGCAAGAACCCCAACCTGATATTCTGCACTTCCGCGGGCAACGAAGGCCCCGGGCTTTCATCCGTTGGCACCCCCGCTGCAGCAGCCGAGGCGTTCACGGTCGCGGCGGCGCTCGCAGCCGATTCAGCGCGAGACGTGATGGGGTATTCGCTCGAGGGCCCGGTCGTTACCGTTTTCAGCTCGCGCGGGGGAGAGCTGGATAAGCCCGACCTGCTTGCTCCGGGATGGTCCACCTCCACCGTTCCGCGATGGGTCAAGAAGCGGGGTGATTATTGGGCGGGCACCAGCATGGCTTCGCCTTACGTCGCCGGGCTGTGTGCCGTCTTGATAAGCGACGCCCTGGCACGCGATCCGAGCAGGCCCGTCCGGCGCTACGATGTGCGACGGGCGCTTTGCCTGTCCGCACGCTCCGTTCCCAACACGACCGTCCTCGATGTCGGCTGCGGTCTGCCCGACGTGGTGGCGGCATCGAAGCTTCTGCAGGAGTTCTCCGACGGCGGGCCTGACGATCCGCTGGTCGGGTATGACATCTCCACGCCTTGCGCTCACGGTCATGGTGGCAGGGCGCGGGCCGCCTATTGGCGCAGTACTTACTTCCCGGCCGGTGAGAGACAGCCTTTCACTATCACACCTGTTTTCGCTCCGGGACTCGACGCCACCGCGCGAACGTCGTTTGTCCGCAAGTACCAGCTACGCTCCGCAAGTCCCTGGTGCCGCATCACCCAGGACGAGGTCTACCTGCGTAGCGAGCAATCGGCAAGAGTGTACGTCGAGTATGACGGTAGTCAGTTGGTCGAGCCTGGCCTGTACGCCGCGGCAGTCGAGGCGCTATCCGGTGGAAACACGGCGTTTCGGCTGATCAACACCATCATCGTTCCCTACCGTGTCACCGGCGCGGGCGACTTCTCGTTGGCATTCAAGGATCAAGTAGCGCGAGGCTGGAACCCGACGAGGTATTTCCTTGCCGTCCCACCCGGAGCATCTGCGATGAAGCTCGAGCTCTCCGCACCCCAGGGCAAAGAGTCCAGGGCGTCCGTCGAGCGCATTTACGATTCTACGGGAGCTCGCCTGCGCATCCGCGACAACAGACTTGATACCATCAAAGGGAAGCGTAAGGTCGAATGGAACATCGCCGAGGAGCTGATCCCCGGTGTTTGGGAGATCCCTGTTGTGGCCGATCGCCCGGACAGAGAATGGCCTTTTGATCTTAACGTGCGTTTTTTCGGTCTCCAACCGGAGCCCGCGCAGATCACCGAGTGGGCTGAATCGCCTCCCGAGGGTTCTCTTGTGGTCACCAACGTATTCACCAAACCGCTGTACGCCGAGGCAGACGGTGTTCTCGAAGGCTTTCGCAAGCACGTCGAGGATGAGTTTGAAGGCCTGAACGACACGCTGACGTATACCCTAACGCTTGATGAGCGGTTCGACCGCGTGCGCATCGAACTGGAGATGACTCCGGAAGCCTACGCGACAACGACGGACATCGGCGTCTATATCGAGGCAGACGACGAGCAGATTCACTCCTCCGCGTTCAGCAACCGTACTGAGCGGGCTACCGTTGACGTTCCCTATGCCGGGGAACAAAGGGAAGTCAAGCTGACCGTCCGAGGCGGTTTCGCCGTGGCAGATGACAGGAGAAAAACTCCCATCAGCGTCAACTTCGATCAACTGCTTGAGGAGCCCGTGCAGATCGACGTAACACACGGCAAGCGGACGGATATCGACTTCGTGCCTGGTGTTCCGATCAAGGTTGACTATGCGCTGGAGACACGAGCCCCCGACCCTCCGGAAGGGCTCCGCCCGGTGGGCTATCTGCTCATACGTGAGCGTGCCAGTGGCGATGTCGCGTTGCGCGTGCCGATAGACATCGGGGCGTAGCTGGACCGCAGGCAATGTCTTTGCAAGGCTGAAGTTGTGACATTGAAGGCCGCACGGCTCATGCTGTTGTGCGCCGCGGCTGCATCTTCTCGGCCCTTCGACGCTGAACCGCCCGCTCCGCAACTTCGATGATGACACAGGTTATTCGGCAAAGCCAGGCAAAGACCGTGTTGTTCCACGGGTCGCTGTACATGGTCAGCAGTCTGCTGGTTAAGTGCGGCGGCGCCCTGCTTCTTCCGGTCTATACCCACCACCTAAGCCCCGCCGAGTACGCCGTCTTCTCCAACCTGATGGCGATCGGTGTGGCCGTCGGCCTGGTGATCTCCCTCTATGTTGATCATGCATATGCCCGCTTTTTCTTCGATGAAGAGCACGACGCCCTGCGTCTGCGGCGTCTGTTCAGCACCGTGTTTTTGTTCTGTATGGTATGGGGCATCGTAACGCTGACGGTGGCCTTCTTCATCCTCCGTAACCCCACTGCCCGCTTCCTCGCCGTGCCAGGGTACCCGCACGTTCTACTCGCCTGTGTGATTCCATTTGTAATGCAGATGAACGCCCTCGCAGCCGCCCATTTTCGCTCTCAGCACAGGTCCACGACGGTGATAATACCCCAGGTTCTTGCGTTTCTGCTCGGGGCCTGCGTATCGCTCGTGCTGCTGTTGCGCGTGCACCTCGGGCCGCTGGCACTGCTTTGGGGAGCCCTGGCAAACGCGTGTGTCGTCTGGGCATGGTACTACCGGATTCTGTGGGGCGAGGGACTGATCGCGCTTCGCTTCTCCACCGAACTTCTCGGGCCCGTGCTTGCATTCTCGCTGGGGTTGCTGCCCCTTGCTGCTTCGGAGTGGATCTCTGGTTTCTCCGACCGGCTCCTGCTCACGCACCTGGCTTCCCTGGCTCAGTCAGGTATCTACTCAGTAGCGTTCGAGGTGGGGCGGGTAATGAACGTGTTTGTCATGTCGTTGTTCACGGTCTACATTCCGATGGTCTTCGCGATGCTCAAGGAGGATGCCCGCAAGCACATCGCCCGTATCGAACGTTTTCAGGCCTTCTACTTTCATGCCCTTGCCGGCCTCGCTTTTTTCCTCAGCATTCTCGCCCCGGAGATATATCGGCTGCTGGTAAAGGAACGTTATCAGGGAGGAGTGGGGCTTGTTCCCATTATCGTGTTTGCCTTTGCTATAGGCGGCATGGGGCGCCTCTATACCACCTTGCTGCACTACCACAAACTCACCCTGCTCATATCGCTCGGTGGAGTTATGCATGCCGTGCTCAACGTCACCCTCAACGTGCTTCTGATACCGCATTTCGGGGCCGAGGCGGCGGCGTGGACAAAAGTGGTCAGCATTCTTCTGGTTTCCGCATACTATTTCGGCGTCTCCCGCAAGCACCAACCTCTACATCTCGACTGGGGCGCGATGCGTGTGACGCTTGCTACGCTGGGGGTTTGTGTAGCTGCATTCGTCGGGTGCAAGTACGCGCTGGGGCTTTCGTTTTGGTACCTCCTTGCAGCCAAGGGCGCAATCCTCTTTCTGGCTCTGGCGATCACGTGGTATTCGCGATTCGGCGAGGACTTACGGCGCGGTCTCTCGAGACGCGCGAAGTAAAGGCTGCGCAGCACCACCAGCGCCGGTGTCACCTGCGGCCACTCTATAGCCAGTCGTCAGGTGAGCGCAACGCAACCGGCGGGCCCAGGATCTCACGCATAAGGACCGCCTGACGCAGCGAGCGGAGCGTTGGATAGCGTACGGGGTCGCGTTCGCTCCCGGTCGTCGCTGCGCCCCGCTCGCGTCGCACCGATACACGCAGCGTGCCTAGTTCACGCTCGCGCTTGGCGAACTTAGCTTCCTCCTCCTTCCCCAAGGATGCTGTTTCGAGATCTGACCGCACGTGCCCCAGGCGAGTCTTCTTCGGCTTCGACGAGCCGGGGCGCGGGCGCGGGCGCGGGGGCGGGGCGGGGCGCGCGGGGACGCCTCTGGCAACAGGCACGGGGCGTGGCGGCGGCGGTGGAATCAGCGGCGGCTCCGGCGACCGCGGCACCATCGGGCGCTCTGGGGGACGCGAGGGTGTAGACATCACTACCTGACGTTGCCGCACCGGACTAGGCTCTTTTGGTAAGGGCATCGCGCGGGCCACCCGACGCGGGGCGGGTGCACGCTTAGCCGGCGAACGTGCTCCGATCTCACGCCGATCCGGGCCTACCCCGCGCGGCTCGTGCCCAGCAGGTCGGTTCAAATTCCCGATGAGCCATTTCGCCACAGGACCCAACACCGAAGCACCGACCACCACCAGGATGATGATCACATCGATCCAGTCGCTCAGGTTTTTCGGCAGTTGAAGCTGCATGGTCATCCCCGGAGCCGTCCGCGCCGGCTAGAACCTCTAAACGTCGGGCTCTCACCAACGCGGTCGCCGGTGTCCGTATTACTCCTTCTTGCCCGTTCCTGTGTCGCCCTTGCCTAGCGAATCGCGCATGGTAGTGTCGGCCTGGATGTTCCTCATACGGTAGTAGTCCATAATCCCCAGGTTCCCCTTGCGAAACGCGTCCGAAATGGCCTTGG
>JBHHXS010000080.1:0-12965 GCA_046757145.1 Phycisphaerae bacterium
GCCACTGTCCCGCGCTTATCTGCCTAAGCCCTTCTCGCAGTTGCCCCGGCGCGCGCCGCAGTATGCTCACCAGATCCCAGCCTAATTTGGCCGCACCACGCGACAGGCGGGCAGGGGAGAAGCGTTGGCCCAGCGTCGCGCTGAGACGATGATGCACGAGTGCTGCAAGGTCCAGCTCAGGGTCGAGGCGTGCGGCGACCGTCCCGACTACGCCCATTGTCTTGAGCAGTAATAGGACGTCGCGCGGGATTACCACGTTGTGATGCCGAACAACATCGGAAAACTCATTGACGAGCGTGCCAAGATCCAGTCGCTTCAAAGGCAGACCATAATACTTGTTCAGCAGTACCTGCAGGGCGCGGCTCAATTGACGGCGGTCGGTGCCCGGTCCAAGGGAGCCAATCTCGGCTAACGCATCTATGGCAACATCCACACGGTTCGTGACCCCCGCGTAGACGACCACGAGCAGGTCGGTCATGAAGTCGCCGGTGATGATGCCCACTTGCCCGAAGTCAATGAGAGCAACCGCGCCGCAACGTTGGACGAGGATGTTGCCGGGATGCGGGTCCGCGTGGAACAGACCTACTTCGAAGACCTGCTTAAGATAGCAGTCAGCCAGCCTGCGCGCGACAAGCCGCCGATCGACACCCGAGCTCGCTGCGTCCTTGTCACCCAGAAACCGTTCAATGCTCGTGCCCTCGAGGGCCTCTAAGGTCAGCACCCGCGGGGCAGTGTACTCCCAATACACGCGTGGTATGCGTATGCCCGGCTCCTCCCTGAATGCTTCCGCAAACCGCGTGGTGGCAGAGGCCTCGTTGATGTAGTCCAGCTCGCGGGTGAGCGTCTGTTCAAGTTCACTTACCAGCAATGTCGGACGATAGACTTTCAGCTCCGGGATCAGGGTCTCAAGCGACTCGGCGAGCCATTGCAGCAACATCATGTCGAGCCTGATCTCGTCCCTTATCCCGGGGCGCTGCACTTTTATGACGAGCTGCGATCCGTCCTTCGCTTGGGCCCTGTGTACCTGGCCAATTGAGCCGCTGGCGATGGGAGTCGCGTCGACGTGTGCGAAACAGGCCTCCGAGGGCATGCCCAGTTCCTCCGCAACGATGTTCATGGCCACCGTGCTGTCGAACGGCGGCACGTCGTCTTGCAGAGTACGGAGTTCATCGAGCAGTTCAGAGGGTATGACGTCGGGCCTGGTGCACACTAATTGCCCGAGCTTGATGAAGCACGGACCGAGCTCCGCACAGACGCGCGCAAGGCGCCTTCCTATGCTCGCCGGCCTTTCGTCGAGCGCACGTCGGCCCCGCCTGCGCATCATCCAGACGGGCACGAAACGCCCCAGGTTCATCTGTGCCACCACGTACCCGAAACCGTGCTGCGTAAGAACGGTGGCGACGTGTCTAAGCCTGTTGAGGCTGCGCACGTTCCGTGTGAAGCGAATGGGTGACATATGCCGGTAGAGTCGCTTCGCCCGTCATGGCCGTCAAACGCCTCCAGACGTACCCCAACGTGCCGAAGCACCCGGCCATGGCTGCATGCGTTGGTACTGTATGTTTCAATGTGACAATGTGCGGCGCTCGCCCTCTCCGGCGCAGTTAAGGGCGGAGCGGGACAACTTTCGGACCTCGGCAAAAAATAATCGCGCAAGCGACCTCGGCAGACGACTGATAGAATGTTTGAGGCGCAGGTCGGTAGGATACGTATGGCCTGGGTGATAGCCTTGAGGTAGCGAGGGCGGCTCGGCGTATATCAGCCGGTCGCGTTGAACGTCTTTCTTGGGAGAGGACATCATGAAAAGCGCGTTTGGGTTAATAGCGGCGGCGAGCGTCTTCGCGTCGGCTGCATCTGGGGCGAATCTCAACGTCAGTGTCAAATCGGGCGGGCTAAGTGAGATCACAGTGAATACGGGAGATTCGGTACCGTACAGCGTCATGGGACAGCTCGACACCGATGCCGACAACCGCGGGTTGGCTCTAGTCGGGTTTGATCTGGAGCTGGTGGACGAAGCCACAGGGCTGCAGGCGGCACCGCTGACAAAAGCCGATATACCGACCTCGCAGGAAATGCTCAACTTCGCGGTTCCGCTGGGCATCAACAACCCCGACGAGTCTCAACCGGGTGACGGCTTCGGCGGAACGGTGTCCAATGGGAAACTGCTTCAGTGCGGTGGGGCCCAAAACACGATCAACAACACCGTAGATTGCACGGTGGACAGCGACTGCCCGGGGTCGTCGAACCTGTGTGATCCAACGACGCTCACGTGCACGGCATCGGCACCGTTCCCAACAGCCACCACGGTGTTTGAGAACCTCGGGCACACGGAGATCGAACTCTTGAAAGGCACCCTCACGGCGCCTGGGGTCGAAGGACGGTATATTCTCCAGCTGTCCGAGTTGTTCGCCAACGTCATAAGCACGACGCAGAACAGCCCCGACTTCCTGGCGAGCGAGGCAGCTGGTGTCGGTACGATCAGCAATCTTATAATCAACGTGACCTCGGGCTGTGCGGCTGCAAATGTAGTTGCTAGCAGCCCGGCGAACATGGGCAGTCTGTGGCGCTCCGCCAAGAACATCATGCGGTTCACGTTCGATGGAGATCTGACTGCGGCGCCGACCTCGGGAGAGATAGAGATTGTCGAGTGCCTTGGGGCCGCGAACTCGAACGACGACTCCACGGTGGACGTGTCCAGCAGTTTCAACATCAGCATCGAGGATCCGGGCACCGGTCCACGGGTGCTCAGGTTGCAGGAGACCGGCGCGACCGGGTTGAACCACCGGTCGTGGTACAAGGTACGCAACGCGTCGTGGGCATGCGTGGCTCCCTTTGAGTTCGAGTTCCTGCTTCAGATCGGCGATTGCGACGGCAACAAGTTCGTCACACCCGCCGACCTTAGCTGCATAAACAACGCCGCGGCAGTCCCCGGGATCAAGCCCGACGATGCTCGCTGCGACATCGACGGGAACAGGTTCTGCACGCCGGCCGATCTCAGCGTTTCGAACGCCCATCCATCGGGGTTTGTTATGAACAACTGCGACTGACCGTGGCGGAGCAGGCCCATCCCTGAAGCATCAAGGGCTACTCGCAACTAGTGATTCACACAACCCCCTGCGGCGTTTGCCGCAGGGGGTTGTTCGTTTTTCATTGGGCCAGGCGCTTGACAATGGCAAGGACGTCGGCGGGGTCCAAGCGATCCTGGATCCGCCTCGAGACATAGCTGGAGAGGATGCGCCCATCTCCGCCGATGAGAATGTGGGCGGGGACGGCAATGTCGCTGCCGTCCGGGCCGCCTCCTTCATGCAGCAACCCGTACGCACGGACCACCTCGCGCTGTGTGTCGCACAGGATGGAGAACGCGAGCCCGTTCTGTTCCACAACACGGTGCGCTACGTCAGGAGGATCGACCGCGACAGCCAGCAACCGTCCTCCCCGGCTGCGCAGCTCCTCATTCACTTCTCCGAGACCTCGGAGCTCTGCGACGCACATCTGTCACCAATGTCCACGGTAGAAGACGAGCAGAACAGGCCCCTGGGCGAGTGCGTCACCCAGGGCTACGTCCTCGCCGGTATGATCACGAAGCGTAAAGTCGGGGGCGACCTCAAGTGTGGCCACGACGCTTGTGGTGGGCAGGGTCGTTGACACGAAGAAAACGTATACAGCACCTGCAAGGACCAGGGATTCTAGAACACACGAAGCGCGCACCCAGACGCGCCGGTCGCGCAGCGCACCCACAACCCCTGCGGCTGCTCCCGCTGAAATCAGAGCAAATGCCGGTGCCCCGGTAGTACGCATCAGAGGCACATCGAAGAGCAGCGCATAGGCGGCCGGCCCGGCGAGTATAAGCAGCCAACCCGCGAGCACCCAGCGCCCACCGCTTGCAGGCGTACGTTCACCGTTCACTTTCATCTGGCAATCTCCGTATCCCGGGCAAGATAGCGCCGTTCACAGGCACATAGATACGAGCTTCTCAATGGGATATCAAACGTTGGTGTGCCCCGGGAGATTGAAGGCGGGGCAAGGCGCGGGAGAGCGGAGGCTCGGAGGTCATATCGTTACAACCGTCTGCTTCAGCGGGCGGGGGGAATCGATCCCCCTTCCAATAACCGCGATGTAGGCGTCAACGACCATAGGATCAAACTGCGTCCCCTTGCACCTGTTCAGCTCCTCCAGGGCGGCTTTGAGCGAGCAGGCCTTGCGATAGGGGCGATCAGTGGTCAGGGCGTCGACGGTATCGGCAACAGCGATGAGTCTGGCCGCCAGGGGGATCGCATCCCCCGCAAGCCCGCTGGGGTATCCGAGTCCGTCGTGTCGCTCATGGTGATGGTATATGGCGTTGGCCACCCCCTCGAGATCGGGCACGTGTTCCACGATCCGCGCCCCGATATCGACGTGTTTGCGGATTAAGAGGTATTCCTCGCGCGTCAGTTTCGCCGGTTTACAGAGAACCGCGTCGGGGACGCCGATCTTGCCGATGTCGTGCAGCAGCCCAGCCAATTCGACTTCGCGACATTGCACCGGGTCCGTGACCCCGAGTTCCCGGGCGGTGGCGACGCAGAGCTGGGCGACGCGCCCGGAATGGTCATGAGTATAGCTATCCTTGGCGTCGACGGCGGAGGCGAGCGCATGAATTGTGCTCATCATCTGCTTGTTGACGGCGGTGTGCAGGCGGCAGTTGAGCAGAGCGGAGGCGCCCATAGCGGACAATCCTTCGAGGAGCTTGCGATCGCGTGCGGTGAACTCCGTGGCCCCCGTGCGCTCCGTAGCGGTAAGCAGCCCCAACGCCTCTCCGTGCGCCTCGAGTGGAACTCGTACCACGGCGAATGAGCTGCTGTCGTAACTCCCCCGCGACAATCCAGCCAGGTCAGGCCTCTCGGAAATGTCGTTGACGACGAGTAGGTCCTCCTCCCAGACGGCACGTTCGGCGATGGTGTCTGCTATAGGAATGGACAGCCGGTTTACTTCAGGAGGCAACCCGCGGGAGGCGATCACCTCGTAATGTTTGCGCTT
Organism: Phycisphaerae bacterium; assembly: GCA_046757145.1. Taxonomy (GTDB): domain Bacteria; phylum Planctomycetota; class Phycisphaerae; order UBA1845; family UBA1845. Next base: position 5,011 of record JBHHXS010000080.1, read on the forward strand.
TTCGTCGAGCACGAGAAGCGATACGCGGCGGCAGTTGAGGGTCCGCGCAGTCTGCTCGACAAGAACATCGCCTATCTCCGAGGGGCGTACGCGCGTGGCGATCGTGGGGATCAGCGTGTACAGAAGGTTGAGTTCCTCATAGTTGGTCATGAGTGCGTCAGCCAGATCGCTTACGGAGGCTTCACGATCGACGATATGCTCGATGACCGAGGCTAGCGCGCCTGCGGCGTCTTCCGCAAGGTGTGCTCGACGATCGCCCAGGTCGCGGTTAACGTCGCTTGCATCGACCGAGTAGACCAGTCGCCCAACGGGTTTCCCTCTATAGGCGATGCAGCGTTCGCGGATGTGTGCGGGTTCGCCGCCTACGGCTCCCTCACCATCATCGCTGCCGTCCAGGCCAACGGCAAGCTCCGCTCCCGCCAGCCTTGCCACCGTCTGCACCGCGTCGCGTAGGCGCCCTTCGCGCAGGTAGTCGGCGACGGAATCTGGACAGATTAGCCGGAACTTGGCTGTGGACATGCGTCAGCCTCCAGAATCGAAGATACGATCTCGCGCAGCTTCCGGGGTTGAAAGGGCTTGGCGACCACCGTCGCGCCCCACACTTCCTGCGCCATGGCTGCATCACGCGCCTGCCCCTTGGCCGTGATGATGATTATCGGCAGATCTTTTGTGGCGGCGTCGGCGCGGAGTGTGGCTACGACCTCCAGCCCGCTCATCTCAGGCATCATGATGTCCGTGATCAACAGGTCGGGTACTTGCTCCTGAATGCACTGCAGCGCCTCTTTGCCGGAGGTGGTCACCTCGACGTGGCGGTCAGGAGCGCGAAGAAGGAACCGAAGCCCCTCAACGATGTGTGGTTCGTCGTCACATACCATTATTCGTTTCATACGGCTGGACTCCCTTCAAGTGATGCCTGAGAAGCGAGTATTGCATCGAGGACCGCCTCCTCCTTTCCTGGCCGGTATGCTACAAGGGCGACCCCGTGTGCTTCCTCGAGGCGTCGTTCGTTTTTGCGAATTGCATCGCACAGCACCATCAGTCTGGTCGTGTCCTCCCCGGTTACCCCGAACCCCTTCAGCTCGGCCCATCTGGTCGTCAACGAATCGCTTGACACAAGTATTACGTCGATAGCGTAATCGTGCGCGAGAGCTACAGCCTCTTTCAGGCTCCCCGCGACAACAGGGTTATGACCGGCACCGGCAAGGAGCTCTTTCAACCTGGTAGTATCCAGCATCGGGGAGTCTAGCATCAGCACAGTGAGTCCAGCTGCTGACCGCCTCTGCATGGTGAGCCGCACCGCCCGCACCAGGTCGTCCCTGGAGACCGGACGTCTCAGGAACGCGTCCATGCCCTTGCGGGTGAGCTCGCGCCCGTCGCCCTCATAGCTGTGGATGATCGTGCGGAACGGGCGGTTCTCAAGCCGATTGAGCGCACAGAGAAGCTCCGACGCGCTCATGTCCGGGAGTGACAGGTCGGTCACAACGACATCCACATCACCGCGATCAAGCTGCGCAAACAGGCGGCTGCCGGAGTGTACAACGCGTACGTCGAAGTTGGCGGTCCGCAGGGTCTGTGCCATGGTCGCCGCCAGCTCGGCATCTGAATCGCATACGAGTACGCGCCCTGCGGGGCAGCTGCTTATTGGAACTGTTTCGGGCTCGACATTGGATGCTCGCGTGGGCAACGAGACGTAGAATTCCGATCCCCGCCCGACTTCGCTGTTAACCCATGCGGCTCCGCCGTGGGCCTCTACTATCCTCTTTACAATGTACAACCCTAGACCGACGCCGGTACCCGTCTCGCTGACATTGGGGTCCGTAAGCTGTGCGAAGCGATCGAAAATCTGGTCCCACTTATCGCGCGGGATGCCCGGTCCGTCATCAGCGACGCACAGGACAATCTCCGTGCCGCGCGGCTCGGCGGACAACTCGACCCTGCCTCCTGCCGGTGTGAATTTGATCGCGTTGGAGAGGAGGTTGCTCAACACCTGGGATATTTTGTCCGCGTCGGCTACAACGGAGGGCAATGACTTGGGGCAGTTCACGCCGAACTTGATCGACTTGCTCATCGCCATAGCTTCGAACACGCACGCGCTTGCCCGTATCGTGGTGGAAAGGTCCTGTTGCTCCAGGTGCCAGCGCGCCCGGTCGGACTCGAGTCGCTGGACTTCGAGCAGGTCGTCTACCAGACGTGACAACCTGGTACACTCATCTGATATGATTTTTAGGAAGCTTCGCTGGTCGTCCTCTGCGAGGGAATTCAGCTCCTCGCTGAGCATCTGCGTGTAGAGAAGGATTGAGGTCAGTGGTGTTCGCATGTCATGGGAGACGATTGAGAGGATGTTGCTTTTAATCTGCGCGATTTCCTCCAGTTTCTGACGTTGGGCGCGGTCGTCGTCCTCGCGTTTCTTCCAGCGCACGCCAAGGTCGAGAAACGCCCGTCGTACGCTCGCCAGCTCCTCTGAGGGCGCCTCGATCAGTTGGCCGGGCGTGTCGGAAGCCATGGCCAGCCGACGCATCTGCGCTTGCAGGGCTTGGAGGAATCTTGCGTCGCGGCGGGGTGTGACTGCGCCCAGGCACGCCCCGAGGATCGCCACCCCACCGACAAGCATCGCCCCCTCGGCTACCCAACCAAGGTTGAACGATACGAAATGCGACACGACGAGCACGGTTGCGGCTGTCACAGTGCAGGTCAAGGAGGTAGCCGCGGCGCATCTTACGGCAAGCGTGCGCAGAAGCGGGGTTCGCTTGCAGAACGCGGGAGGATCGACGGGTTCCTCCGTCGTTTTCTGGGGCTCTTCATCGGTGACTTCCTCCGGGAGGAGGGGATTGTCAAATGACGCCCCGATCAGATACCCCCGAAGCCCGACGGTGCAGTGTGCGACGCGAGCCGGGAGCCACGTCGGCGTGGTACCCGCCGCATGATCTAGAATGTAGACTTCGCTGCCGACCTCAAGTTCGCGCTTCGACCAAAAGCCTATCCCTCCGCCAGACACGTTATGCGTGATGACCGACCAGGTTTCGCCGTCCACCGTCGGGTCGGTCGTGACGTCGATCTGCATTCCCAGCGTATAGCGGACCCATCGGCGTTTGCCCGCGTAGGTGTCGCGGTCGCCCTGGTTACGCGCAAGTTCAAGCAAACCGATGGTGGTACTGCCACCAGTGGTACTGTCCCCAACGGAATCGGCCACACCTTGTCTCCGTACCTCGCCCCCAGACCGAACGCATAGCTGGCGTTGGAGGAGCCCTTACCGGATATGTCGGCCACGTTGGCGCAGGTGTTGGGTTAGATGCTGCTGCATCGCCGTACAGTTAGCTCGCAGACTTCCGAGCACGCAGGAGGTTCGATGTTATAGCCCGCTTGGGCTGTACTCAATGTGCAGTTATAGGTTGTTTAGGCTCGTGGACGTCGCGATGGCAGCCTAGCGTACGGATCGGTGGAACCATAGGGAAGCCAGGGGAAGCCAAGTGCCCTGCTAAACGCCTGTGCGCGATTCGGCGCGAGTGATCCGAACCCAAAGCACAGGGGTGGAGGTTATGTACCGGTCGCTAAGTGCAAGCGCGCGGTTCATGCACGCGTCGCTTGCGCTGCCGGCTCGCAAGAAAACGGCTAGTGGGCACGCACGCTTGTTTAGCACGGTCACTAAGGAGCGGAGAACTGTCGTCATGCTGTGTAGTTGTACCAGCGGATGGTATACAGCGTTTGCGGCCCGGTGCCGACAACGGTACGATCCGTAATCAGTGACTGCGCCCGCTATGCGGCAGAGAACGAGGCAGCGGCTAACCACCGGGGTTGGCCCCTTCCTTAGCCGCGGTGCTTCCGACGGCGGACTTGATCGTCATGCAGCGACAATACTACGTAGTAGATGTGTTTGCGCACGAGCGATACACAGGCAACGCCGCAGCCGTGGTGCTCGACGCCGACGAGCTCAGTGACGCTGAGATGCAGTCGATTGCCGGCGAGTTCAATCTGAGCGAAACGACCTTCGTCCTACCACCCGAGACGCGGCAAGCGACGTTGCGCTTCCGGTGGTTCACGCCGACCACAGAAGTGACGATGTGCGGGCACGCCACTATCGCGGGTGTGCATGCGCTGGCTGAGGCCGGTCGTCTGCCGCCAGGCACTGAGCCCGGGGAAGTTGGTGAACGAGCGATCGGGCCCAGATCGGCAACCGACGAGCTTCCCCCCTCGGCGCTTGTAGAGACGCGGTCGGGCGTACTGAGCACATTTGTTGAGGACTTGCCGGGCGGGCGGGTCGATCAGATGATCTGGCTTGAGACACCTCGGCCTGTACTTGTGCCTTATCCCGTAGCGGAGACACGCCTTGCTCGAGCGCTCGGCCTTGCGGAGGACGCCTTTGACGCGTCGCTGCCCGCGGTGAAGACACAGGATGGCGACCTACTCGTGTTCGTTAAGGATGTTGTGGGACTGAACGACGCGCGGCCCGACTTTCCCGGACTCAGGGAGTTCCAGATGCGGCGAGGCCTGCGCGGCGTGTGCCTGGCGACGAAGCGAACCCTGACCGAGGCGATCCATGTCCAATCGCGGTTCTTCGCGCCCGTAGCGGGGATCGACGAGGATCCGGTCACCGGCAGCGTGCACGGGCCGTTGGCGGTCTATCTGGTCATGCACGGCCATGTGCCGATGGAAGACAGGGTGGCTGCCCTGAGATGCACACAAGCCAAGCCGGGCGGGCGTGCCGGTGTGGTATATGCGTTAGTTCGCCGGCAAAACGACGATGGATACTCCGTCCGCATAGGGGGACAAGCCGTGACTACAATGTGCGGCACGTTGCAGTGATGAACAGACGCGCCGCCGGCAGCGCCGCGGATGATTCTCGTGTAGGGTGGTCAGTGTGGGGCGACGAGTCGTTGCGATACTGAATCCCGTGTCGGGCCGGCGCGATATGCTCCCGGTTGTGCGGCAGGTCGGGCGTGCGTTGGAGAGTCGGGGAGCCCGTTTCGAGACGCTGGTCTCCAATGGAGCCGGCCACGCCTCCAGATTGGCTGCACAACTTAACAACGATGTCGACGTCGTCCTTGCCGTGGGGGGAGACGGCACGGTGCGCGAGGTCGTAGACGGGGTAGCGGGGCGATCGAGCGGGAGTGGTGTCGGGCAATCTCGGGCTTCCGACGAGCCCCTCACCCCGCCGATCGTTATCCTGGGTACGGGAACAGAGAATCTGATCGCCACGGAGCTCGGCATGCCCCTGACGCCGGAGCTCGTGGTAGAGGCCGTGTTATCCGACAAGAGCATCTTCTGCGACGTAGGCGTCGTCAACGGCCGCAGTTTCCTGGCGGTGACCGGCGTTGGCTTTGACGCGGAGTGCGTGGCACGGCTCGCGCTAGTGCGTCGCGGGCACATCACGCATGGGGATTACTTCGGGCCCATCTGGCAGACGTTCTGGAAACATCGATTCCCCAGGATCCGCGTTGTGGTCGATGATTGCTGCGTCTTTGACGACCGGGGGTTTGCGATGGTCGGCGTCATCGGGCGCTATGCCGCCGGACTGAGAATCCTCTCAGACGCGCGTTATGACGACGGGCTGCTCGATGTCTGCGCCTTTCGATGCAGTTCACGGATCGGACTGCTTCGCCATGCCTGGCGCATCCTCTGGCGTCGACACACGGCGTGCCGCGACGTGGTCTACCGTCAGGGGAGATTGGTGTCGATAACCTCGCCCGAGCGTGTACAGGTCGAAGTGGACGGGGACCCTGGCGGGTATTTGCCGGCACAATGCTCCGTCATACCACGCGCAGTGCGATTCTTAGCACCACGGATCGGGTCGACGCAGAACGCATCCGCAGGCCGGTGCCCGAAATCAACTCACAGTTGCTCAGGCGGCGGGATACTTGCGGCATTTGCCTCGTCTCATCCTTGACGGATTGAGCGCTGCGCCCCAGAATCCATCCGAGGCTTGCCTTCGAAACAGCAAGGGCATGCGGGCACCGGGACTAGCCGGTCGAGGGGATGGTGGCCAGGCTCGAGGGTGCCGACTTGGGGCCGACCGGGCGTGATCGTCCGGCTTCCTGCTGTATCGTCATGACGAAGTACACGTGACCGGATCGAGTTGTTCTCCGAATCCGGTGCGGGGCGCCAGCACAAGGTGATAGATCCACATACGGATGTTCCACCAACGGAGTCGTCCGACGAGCCGACCGCACCTGGCGTCCAATTGCCTGGTGAGGCTGCAACGTCCACGGCAACCTCGAGTGCTCCTCCGATGACCTGGTCGCTGATGGGCAAGCTGTTCGGTGTCCCACTAGTGATCATTGGAGTGATCGTCGGAGCTGCGGTTGTGGTTGTACTGACGTTCGGTGCTCCGGCGGCCACTCAGCAGCGTAGCCTGGACGAGCTGCTGCAGGCGCTTGAGAGCAGCACCGGGAGGCGAAGCGCCGGCATGCTGCTCCCACGTGACAAGGAGCATTGGCAGGCGGGGCTTGAGCTCACCAGGAGACTGGAGACGAAAGACCGCGAGTTCAGCGACAGTGAGCTTACCGCCGTCGCTTCGCGGGTGGGTGGCATGATCCGGAAGGAACTGGCAGGACTTCGACGCGCGGATGGCGCTGCCGAACCCGCGTCGGGCTCGCTGCCCGGGCGCAGCGCGCAGCGACGTGGTATAGCTGCGTACAACACCAATCTCGATTTCCTGATTCGTGCCCTGGGACTGACGGAACATCCCTGGGCAATCGACGTTCTCGTTGAGGTCGTTCGGAGTGCCCCGGATCGTTACCGGGCGGCAGCCATGCAGCAGCTCGGCAACCTGGCCCATATGCCGGGGAGCTCCGCCGCAGTCGAACCAATCCTCCAGACGTTGACTGAGACTTCCTCAGTCGAGACGCAGCTTGTCGCCTGTACGGTCCTCTCGGTCCTCGCAGATCCATCGGACTCCCGTGTGATTGACGCACTCGCCTCGGTGCGACTGGCGACTGCCGAGGGCGAGGTCGCGTGGTCCGCGGCACTTGCCCTCGCCCGCTTGGGAAGCAATGCGGGTAAATCGACCCTTGCGGATTTGCTTGACCGATCGTTCTGGGAGGCGGACGATCGTTATGAAAGGACCGACGACGCTGGTCATGTGTTCAGATACAGGATGCCCGCACATCGCGTCGATGCGGCGCTGTTCGCTGCCATCGATGCTGCCGCCAATCTGGACGATGCCGACTTGTGGGATATGATTCGGGTGTTGACGTCCGACGTATCGCCTGTGGTGCGGCAGCGAGCGGTCAAGGCGGTCACGCAGCGTGGCGATCGGGCATTACAGTAGTGCGGTAGCGAAGGACTGGACCGGTGGCAAAACGGGAAGTAGTTACGAAAGTCTGGATCGAAGAGGGGTGCATCGTCTGTGACGCCTGTGAAACGACCGCCCCGGACGTATTCGACGTGAAGGACGAGACTTGCATCGTCAAGCCGGCAGCCCTCGATGTAGAGTTTACTAAGCCGCGCACGCAATCCATCATTGATGCTGCTGAGGAATGCCCGGTAGACGTCATCAAGTTCGAGACCGCTGCCGTCGACGTGCCGGAGGATGAAGGTGCGCCAGAGGCGAGTGCGCCGCAGGCACCAGCGCCAGTCGCGGTGGATGCGGATGCACCGTCTGAGGCAACTGTCGATAGGCCGCCAGAGGCGGCTGCTGCGCCGGTGCCGACGGAGGCTGCCGGAGCGAAAGTCGCCGCAACTGCTGCAGAGGCAGCATCGGCGCAAAAAGGCGATGAGTCCATTCAAGCGTTGCTCGGAGCTGCAGCAATGCGCGGTGGGCACGCAGCGATCGTAAGGAAAGCAGCAGCCACACCGGACGCGGTCGAGGAATGGAAGCACCGGAAACTTTCTGATTTGCCGCCGGATGCAAGGCAGGCGAGGATACTCGAGGCCGCCAAAAAGGTGAGCAAGGTCCCCCACATGCAGCGGCGTGCCGTCATAGGGGGCGCCGCCTTGACGGTCGGGTGGACAGCCTTCGG